>DASVWQ010000098.1:0-8599 GCA_036393135.1 Ktedonobacterales bacterium | reverse complement strand
GAAGGTGGTGCAGCGTCAGTAGCAGGAAGAGCCAGTCATCCACCTCGGCCTCGGTCAGCGGCCGCCCACCCAGCGCCTCGCCCTGGGCGCGCCGCGCGATGATGATCCACGCGCCTGGCTCCAGCCCAGCTTCGCCGCGCGTCTCGCCTGCGTAGATCAGCTCTGGCCCCAGGCCCATCGCGCCGCCCAACCGCAGCCCGGCGTCCTCGCGCCGCGCCACCTCGCGCTCGCCCGCCGGATAGAAGTGGATGTCCAGCCCATGCTGCCCGTCTGTGGCGATGAAGCGCTGCTCACGGCCCTCCGGCGCGTCCGGGGCCAAGCGTAACCTCGCCGCCGCTGGCCCGACGTGCGCGGCCAGCAGCGCCCGTAGCGCCTCCTCGCCGATGGCCATGCGCTCCCTCTCGCGTCTTCTCTTTGTCCGGATCAGCCGTCAGCGCCGCTCATCTTCTCCCCCTCTCCTCGTGGGAGGGGGATCCCGCGAGCGAGCGGGGCTTAGGGGCTAGGGGGTGAGGTCACCCCTCGTGAGATATGCTACCACTCCCCGCGTCCCACCCGACAGGCACACGAATGGACCGACAGGCGGCCAACGCCCATCGGTCCATCTCGGTCCATCCTGGCTCCCCGCTGCGTGGGGCTGTCGCCGTCCCTGTCGCGCTAGTTCATCCACTCGTCGACGCTCTGCTCGCGCAGCCGGACCGTCGCGTTGATGGGGCGGGCGGCCCGCTGTTGCAGCGTCACCTCAGCCGCGTCGCTCTTCTTGCTCAGGATGGAGGGCAGGAAGAGCACAGCGAAGACGAAGACGCCCGCCGCGATCAGCTTGACCGGCCAGTCCAGGATGAACGGTACCAGATTCGCCACTTTGCCAACGACGATGCTCACCGCCGCGACCAGGCTGACTAGCCCGGCCAGCGAGCGCACCGCCAGCACCATCGGCTCGTCGCGGTGGGTGGCCGCGAGGGCGAAATTCACGATGGCCGCCAGGACACCCAGCGCGATGATGACAATCCAGAACGCGGTCATACGTCCCTCCTCCGAGGCGTACAGCCAACTGACGGCGCTGCCAGGCGCGCCTGGAACCGCGCCGCGTGGCGCTCCCTCGCGCTCCGTTCCCGGCGCCGCTGAGGCCTCCGGTCGCGGGCAGTCCTTGAATACGCGCGCATCTGGCGGCCCGCCGCAAAACAGGGGAACGACGCTCGATAGGCGCTTGTTCAACGAGTCTAACATACCTACGCAACGATGCCGCCTCACATGAGGACGACTAGGACTTCCTGGTATTACAGCGTGTCATGCCTCCATGCGCTCTCCGTTGGCGCGCGGTGTGGCGCCGAGCCAGGCGTCATGCGGGTTGGGGCGCTGCGGAGGCGCTGGCTGCGTGCGGATTGGTTGGGCGCGCCGCAGGCCGCCGCGTTCCGGCGTGGAGCGTCATGGTATGCTGTGGTCTGGTTTCCGGCGGAGAACGAAAGGGAGCGCGTGTGGTGATCCTCGCGCTGGATGTTGGCGAGGCGCGGATTGGCGTCGCCGTCAGCGATGCGCTGGAGCTGATCGCCACACCGCGCCCGCTGATCCGCCGCACATCCACCGCCGCCGCGCTCGCCGCCATCGCGCAGGTGGTGGAGCGCGAGGGCGCGGAGTTGATCGTCGTTGGGCTGCCAGTCAGCTTCGATGGTCAGCTCCACGCGCAGGCGCGGGCCATTCAGGCCTTCGCCGCGAAACTGCGCGCTCGCGTCGCGCCGCCCATCATCTTCGCCGACGAGACGCTGAGCAGCGTCCGCGCCGAGGAGCGGCTGCGCGCGGCGGGTGTGCGGCCGGAGCGCATCCGCGAGCGGATCGACTCAGAGGCGGCGGCGATCATACTGGAAGATACGCTGGAGCAGCGGCGTCGCGCGCGTGACGCGGCGTCCGGGCAAGAGGAGCGGCAGGAGGACGAGCGCGAATGAAAGGCTTCGCCCGGGTTGTCGTGGTCATTCTGGCGCTGGTGGCGCTGGGAGTGGGTTTCGTTGGCGGCACGGCCGCCCTCGATACATTCCGCCCGACGAACAGTAAAGTCACCACCGTCGTCAACTTTGAGGTCAAGTCGGGCGACTCGGCTGACAGCGTGGGGCAGCGGCTGCAAGCTGACGGGCTGATCCGTAGCTCGCTGCTGTTTGTCCGGTTGGCGCGCATCAAGAAGCTGAACAGTCTCGTGCCTGGCGTCTATCATCTCAGCCCCAGCATGACGATGTACGCCATTCTGAGTAAGTTCCTGTCAGGCGCCCCAGATGTAGCTCAGGCCACCGACATCTTTGTCAACCCGGCTGATGGGCTGCGCGCGACCCAGTTCCCGGCCTACTTTACCAAGCTATCGAAGTTCAGCGCGACTGAGTTCCTCAGCATCGCGAAGACCGGCATCGAGCCGGACGGGACGAAGCTCTGGACAAAATACTGGTATATCATGCCGCCAGTCGCCAGCAAGACGGCCTACGCGCTGGATGGCTATCTCGACCCGACCGCGCAGAATTTCTTCCTCGACGCCACCGCGACGGATGTGATCGAGAAGCTGGTGCGGCAGTTTGGCATTGACCTCTGCCCCGGCCCGGCCAGCAACCCCGCGCAGTACATCACCAGCGCGAAGGAGTGCCGCGCCCACGCCATCACGGTCGGCGGCAAGAATATCTTCGACGTGATGCGCGCCGCTTACCCGGATGCGAAGTCTGATGTCGTGGCGCTGAACGACACGATCATCATCGCCTCGTTCACAGTGCGCGAGATCAGGAAGTCGAGCGACTTCGCGGGCGTGGCCTCTGTCTACCACAACCGCTACCTGCACTCCATCGGCCTGTTGGTCGGCGATGTGGGCCTGACGTTTGGCTCTGACCCATCCGTCGAGTATGCCCGCGATACGCTGACGCCGCCAGCGAATGGCAAGTGGTGGGTTGATCTGAATGGCGACGGTCACAAGATCGCGGCATCGAGTCCCTACAACACCTATAACCAGTCGGGGATGCCGCCCGGCCCGATTGCGAATGTCTACATCGCCGAGATCAAAGCCGCGGCTTCGCCCGCCAAATCCCCGAACCTCTACTTCGTCTCGGACAAGTGCGGGAAGATCTACTACGCGACCAACAGCTACGACTTCAACAACTCGTTGTTGCCAAAGATGAACACGGGTAGCTGCTAGTCGGGCATACCCGTTCCGCTCGCGCCGCGCTGGCCCCGGCTGGCGCGGCTGGCTTCCGCTGGCATCGGCTGACGATGTTGGTGGCAGGCGGGAAGGTTGGTGGAGGCGTGAAGGAAGGTGGGGTGAAAAAAAGGCGCGCAAAGCCCTTGACGGCATCCGTTCCGTATGATATACTCACGTCCTGCGGTATTTTGCGCCCACCAACGGGCGTGACGCGCAGAGCGCCGCCAGCGAAACTTTCACCGGCCCGTGGATGCGGAGTGACTACTCCTACGAGCAAGTCTTTCTCTGACCCCGAGTATACACGATAGAGCAAGTCCCCGTTCGATTTGAACGAGATGTGGGCCTGCTCTCTTCATGCGTGCGCGGCGGCCAGGCTCGTGGGCTGAAAGTCCCCCGCAGGCCGCGCCCTGTGACGAAGCGTGAGCGGCATCCGCTGTCACTCATGAGCGGCAGGAAATGGAGCGCGATGAACACGGTCTGCGATCAACTGGCGCTACACACGGCCTCTCGGCAGGGAGGCCCGTCCCGCGTTCAGTCGGTTCCGTCGTCTGGCGCGTGTGCGCCCGGCGTCGCGCCAGCGCTCAGGCGCAGTATGGCGCTTACGCCCGCTTTCGTCAAGCTCAGCCATCATCAGCTACCCTGGCGTTCCCGCGCGCGGCGGACCTTCCCCAATGCTGTGGATGTCGCGCACGGCGCCGCTCCGCCCGCGGATCGCGCAGATCGCGGCTGGGCGCGGCTCCCAGGCTATTGACGTCGCCCGTTTGCGGCTCAGTCTTTCACAGTCAGTCCCGGCGTCCATTCGCGCGGCGCAAGATCATGTTCGAGTCGGTTCGATCCACAGCGTCCCAGGCGCGTCCCGCTTGTCTTGCTTGTCGAGCATGCGCGGCGCGGTCAGCGGGGCGAGCGCGAGTCCAGCGAAACAGCGGCAGCAGGTCGAGAGCATCCATCCAGTCATCCCAGAAGTCAGTTCCAGTCATCGGGTCGTTTCGGCAGCAGGCGTACCCGTCTGAAGCGCAGTGTCCCCAGCGTCTTCCGTGTGTCGGTCGTGAGTGGCTCCGTGTCGGGCGCAGCGCGTCCCGCATGGGCCGTCCGCGCGACCGCCGCGCCATGAGTGGCGGCATGGGGGCGCCAGCCCGCATCGCAGGGCGACTGGCGAGAGGAGTATTCATCACATGGCGTTGAGCAAAGCCGTCTCCCTCCCTGAGCGCGTGAGCTTTGCGCGGATTCCAGAAATCCGCCCGATGCCCAACCTCATTCAAGTGCAACTCGATTCGTTCGAGTGGTTCAAGCGCGAGGGGCTGCGAGAGCTCTTTGCTGAGATCTCTCCTATCGAGGACTTCACGAGCAAGAGTCTCAAGCTGGAGTTCATCGTCCCGGAGAATCCTTTCGAGCAGCCCAAATATACCGAGGAGCAGTGCCGCGAGCGCGACGCGACCTACGCCGCGCCACTCTACGTAACCGCGCGCCTCACCTATAAAGAAACCGGCGAGATCACCGAGAAGCTGATCTTCATGGGCGATTTCCCGCTCATGACCAAGGAGGGCACGTTCATCATCAACGGCGCTGAGCGCGTGGTGGTGAGCCAGCTCGTGCGCTCGCCCGGCGTCTATTTCACCTCCGACGAGGACCCCGCGACGGGGCGTCCGCTCTTCGCCGCCAAGCTGATCCCGAATCGCGGCGCCTGGCTGGAGTTCGAGTCGAGCAACAAGGATCAGCTCTCCGTCAAGATCGACCGCAAGCGCAAGATTCCGATCACGACGTTGCTGCGCGCGATGGGCGCCATCGGCAGCCGGGACCCCGGCAAGACCGACGCCACGCCCGACCTGCGCACCGACGAGGGCATTCTGGCGGCCTTTGCTGAGGTCGATCAGGGCGACCACCGCTATATCACCGCGACACTCGACAAAGACCCCATCAAGACGCCGCAAGACGCCCTGCTGGAGGTCTATCGCAAGCTGCGCCCCGGTGATCCCGCGACGCCCAGCAACGCCGAGACGCTGGTCTACAACCTGTTCTACGCGCCGCGCCGCTACGATCTGGGCAGCGTGGGCCGCTACAAGCTGAACCGCAAGATGGACCTGGCCACGCCCCAGACCATTCGCACGCTGACCCAGGATGATGTCATCGCCATCGTTCGCCGCATGATCGAGTTGAACAACGGTCACGGCAAGAAGGACGACATCGACCATCTGGGCAACCGCCGCGTGCGCAGCGTGGGTGAGCTGATCCAGTCGCAGTTCCGCGTGGGCCTGCTGCGGATGGAGCGCGTCGTCAAGGAGCGCATGGCCATCGCCCAGGACCCATCGCAGGCGACCCCGAACCAGCTCATCAACATCCGCCCGGTCGTGGCGGCGATGAAAGAGTTCTTCGGCGGCAGCCAGCTCTCGCAGTTCATGGACCAGACGAATCCGCTGGCCGAAATCGGCCACAAGCGGCGTCTCTCTGCGCTTGGCCCCGGCGGCCTCTCGCGTGAGCGCGCTGGATTCGATGTGCGCGACGTACACCACTCGCACTACGGCCGCATCTGCCCCATCGAGACGCCGGAAGGCCCGAACATCGGCCTGATCGGCAACATGGCGACCTACGCGCAGATCAATCCGTATGGCTTCATCGAGACGCCGTACCGCAAAGTCGTCCACAGCGTCGAGGCGAATAACCCCGATCTGGTGGGGCGCTCGCTGCTGCGCGATGTGACCGACGCCAAGGGCGCTGTCATCGGCCACGCCAACGAGAAGGTGGACGAGGCGCTGGCGGGCAAGCTGGCCAAGGCGCTCAAGGCGCAATCGGTCGCCATCCGTCCCTACGTCTCGCATGAGGTGGACTACCTGATCGCCGACGACGAGGAGAAGTACCGCATCGCGCAGGCGAACGCGACACTCGACGCCGACGGCCACTTCGAGAGCAACCGCGTGCTGGCCCGCCACGAGGGCGCCTTCGTCCAGGAAGCGGCCACTCGCATCGACTACATGGACATTTCGCCGCGCCAGGCGGTGAGCGTGGCCGCCGCCATGATTCCGTTCCTGGAGCATGACGACGTGAACCGCGCGCTGATGGGCGCGAACATGCAGCGGCAGGCTGTGCCACTGCTCCGCCCGCAGTCGCCCATCGTCGGCACGGGCATCGAGTTGCAGGTGGCGAAGGACTCCGGGCAGGTGGCGCTGGCCAAGGCGACCGGCGAAGTCACCAGCGTGACGGCGCGCCAGATCATCCTGGTGGATGACGAGGGCGTCGAGCACGTCCACAAGCTGCGCAAGTTCATCCGCTCGAACCAGGGCACCTGCATCAACCAGCGCCCGATTGTCAACAAGGGCGACCGCGTGGCGCAGGGCCAGGCCATCGCCGATAGCTCGGCGACGGAAAACGGCGAGCTGGCGCTCGGCCAGAACATTCTGGTGGCCTTCATGGTCTGGGAGGGCGGCAACTTCGAGGACGCCATTCTCATCAGTGAGCGCATCGTCCGCGAGGATCTCTTCACCAGCATCCATATCGAGAAGCACGAGGTCGAGGCCCGCGACACCAAGCTCGGCCCCGAAGAGATCACCCGCGACATCCCGAATGTTGGCGAGGAGGGCCTGCGTAACCTGGATGATCGCGGCATCATCTATATCGGCGCGGAGGTCGGCCCTGGCGACATCCTGGTCGGTAAGATCACCCCGAAGGGCGAGACCGAGCTGACGGCTGAGGAGAAGTTGCTGCGCGCGATCTTCGGTGAGAAGGCGCGTGAGGTGAAAGACACCTCGCTGCGCGTGCCACACGGCGAGCGCGGCAAGATCGTCGAGGTCAAGGTCTTCTCGCGCGAGAACAACGACGAGCTTCCGCCGGGCGTGAACCATCTGGTGCGCGTGGCCATGGCGCAGAAGCGCAAGATCGGCGCGGGCGACAAGATGGCAGGCCGCCACGGCAACAAGGGCGTCATTAGCCGCGTGCTGCCGGTGGAGGACATGCCGTTCCTGCCCGATGGCACTCCGGTGGACATCATCCTGAATCCGCTGGGCGTGCCACACCGCATGAACATCGGCCAGATCATGGAGACGCATCTGGGCTGGGCGGCGGAGAAACTGGGCTACCGTGTCGCCTCGCCGGTTTTCGATGGCGCCTCCGAGGCCGACATCGAGGAGTGGCTGGCCAAGGCCGACCTGGATACCTCCGGCAAGGTGGAGCTGTTTGATGGCCGCACCGGGGACAAGTTCGATACGAAGGTGACGGTCGGTTATATCTACATGCTGAAGCTGGCCCACCTGGTCGAGGACAAGGTGCATGCCCGCTCCACCGGCCCCTACAGCCTCATCACGCAGCAGCCGCTGGGTGGCAAGGCGCAGTTCGGCGGCCAGCGCTTCGGCGAGATGGAGGTGTGGGCGCTCGAAGCCTACGGCGCCTCCAACATCTTGCAGGAAATCCTGACCGTCAAGTCGGACGACGTGACCGGGCGCGTGAAGACGTATGAGGCCATCGTCAAGGGCGAGCCAATCGTCGAGCCGGGCGTGCCGGAGTCGTTCAAGGTGCTGGTCAAGGAGCTGCAGAGCCTCGGCATCAATGTCGAGGTGCTCAACGAGGACGAGCAGAAGATTCAGTTCGTGGAAGATACGAGCGCTGATGTGATGCCTGAGTTGGGCATCAACCTCAGCGGCTTTGAGAACGAGTAACGGCGAGAGTCAAGCCAGCGGCGGCGCTGCCGATTCGCGGCGCGAGAGGAATGCGGGCCTCTCGCGCCGCCGGAGCGACGCCTGGAACGCAAGGTCCCGCGGCGCCAACAGCCGGCACTGTCCGGTAGGCATTCGGAAAGGAGACAGGCGCGGAGCGGTCTGATGAGCGGACAGCCCCAGCGCCTCCCCCAATGCTTGAAGTCAACGATTTTGACGCCATCCGCGTGAGCCTGGCCGCCCCGGAGCAGATTCGCTCGTGGAGCTATGGCGAGGTCACGAAGCCGGAGACGATCAACTATCGCACGCTGCGCCCTGAGAAGGACGGCCTGTTCTGCGAGCGCATCTTCGGTCCAACTAAGGACTGGGAGTGCGCCTGCGGCAAATACAAGCGCGTCCGCTTCAAGGGCATCGTCTGCGACAAGTGCGGTGTCGAGGTAGCTCGCTCCAAGGTGCGCCGCGAGCGCATGGGGCATATCGAGTTAGCCTCGCCCGTCAGCCATATTTGGTATTTTAAGGGCACACCCAGCCGCATCGGCCTGCTGCTCGATCTCTCGCCGCGCAACCTGGAGCGCATCCTCTACTTCGCGATGTTCGTCGTCACTGAGATCAACGATGAGGCGCGCAGCCAGGCCCTGAGCGGGCTGGAGGAGAGCATGCAGCGCCTGATGCACGAGAGTGATCAGGCGACCACCGAGCGCATCATCGAATACCAGCAGCAGCGCGACGAGCGCATCGCCGAGGCCACCCGCAACCGCGAGGCCGAGCGCGAGCGCATCGACCAGCGCCGCGCCCAGCA
>DASVWQ010000097.1:0-5705 GCA_036393135.1 Ktedonobacterales bacterium | reverse complement strand
CCCTCCTCCACGCGCGCGGCTACTGCGCGAGCAGCGCCGACAGGTCCTGGCTGAGATACTTCGGGTCGGCGGCGTCCACGAAGACCATCCGCTCGTGGCCCGTTCGGTCGATCAGGAAGTAGTCAATCGAGTGGGTAATATCGCCGCTGCCGAGCGTCGAGCGGTCCACGTAGATGTGGTAGGCGTCCCAGACGGGGCCAAGTTCCGAGAGCGAGCCAAGCAGCACCTTCACCGGAACCGTGACCTTGTTCTTGGCCAGGAAGGCGTCGGCGTCGGCGGGGGTATTCCGGGGATTGACCGAGACGACGATCCAGTTGACCTGGTTCGCCTTCTGCGCGCCCATGAAGATCGAGGTCTGCTCCAGCACCTGCGCCTGAAGCGGACACTCCTGCGTGCAGGTCATGTCGAGGAAGGTGATGACGGTGGGGCGGCCAAGCAACGACTTGCTGGTAATGAGCGCGCCCGACTGATCGCGCAGGCTCATCGTCGGGATGGGAGTATTGCCGAGCGCCGTGCCGCCGACCAGCGTCGGAGCGCTCGGAGTGGCCGCCGTGATGCGCTGATGGATGATCGCGACCGCGCCTACCAGCACGACCAGCACAATCACGATCATCCGGGAAATGTTTCGCAGTTGCATGAAGTGTACCCTGGGTCGCGCGCCCGCTGGCCTAGTGGGCGAGGAAGATGTGATCGACCACCATCGCCGCGAAGAGCAGCGCGAGATAGTAGTTCGAGAACCAGAAGACCCGTCTGGCCTCCTTCAGCGTGCGAATCCGCATCAGCCGCAGCGAGAGCACGAACAGCCCTCCACCCAGCGCCAGCGCCGAGACCAGATAGATCACGCCCAGCGCATGCGAGAAGTAGAGCGGCAGCGAGACCGCCAGCAACAACACAGTATACAGCGTGATCTGGCGATACGTCGCGCTCTCACCCTTGACTACTGGCAGCATTGGCACGCCCGCCCGCGCGTAATCTTTCTTCAGCACAATCGAGAGCGCCCAGAAGTGCGGCGGAGTCCACATGAAGATGATAGCGAACATCCAGAACGCCGCCCAGTCTACCCGACCGGTCGCGGCTGCCCAGCCCACCAGCACAGGCACAGCGCCCGCCGCGCCACCGATGACGATGTTCTGCGTGCTGCTGCGCTTCAGCCACATCGTGTAAATGAAGACGTAGAAGAGGATCGCGGCGAGGGCCAGCGCGGCGGCCAGCCAGTTCGCGCCGATGCCGAGAATGATGAAGGAGAGCGCGCCAATGACCACGCCGAAGATCAGCGCGTGGGTATCGGAGACGCGCCCGGCGGGGAGCGTGCGCGACTTCGTGCGGCTCATCAACCTGTCGATGTCGCGATCATACCAGCAGTTGATCGCATTGGCGCTGCCTGCGGCGAACAGCCCGCCGACCATCGTGGCCAGCACAACGGTAAACGGCGGCAATCCAGTCCCGGCAATCGCCATGGCGGCCAGCGTCGTCCCCAGCAGCAGCACAGTCACGTGCGGCTTCATCAAGCCCAGGTAGCTGGAGAAGGTCGCGCGCCAGGCGGCCACCGCACGCTCAGACGCCACGCGGGCGGGCGCCGATGAAGTGACATGTTCCATGCGAGAGACTCTCTTTCGCGCAGGATGCGCCCCCAGGCCACAGCGCCCGCAGGGGAATGGCTATGGCTCCCGCCACCACTCCGCGCCGCCAGTGGCGGAGCGGCCGGGCGAACCAGGCGCCGAAGAATAGCGCTGAATGACCCGATCGATCAGGACCGCGACGCGGGAACAGAGGTTGGCGGCTGGGCGCTGGCCAGGCGAGCGGCGGCGATCTGCGCGTCAATCGCAACCTGGCGGCGCTCATCATCGACCAGCCACAGCGCCAGCGCGATGATGACAACCCCGATGAAGATGAACGTGTCCGCGACATCCATCACACCGCCCGCGAAGTGCAGGTCGTTGACCGCCGAGATGGCGCCAGCGGCGCGCGGCAGCGCGGCGTAGTAGGGATAGAACGGCGTAATCGTATCCACGAACGCGAAGCCCAGCACATTGCCCCATAGCATCGCCAGCCCGCAGTAGATCGCCTGCCCAGGATAACTCAGGCGCGGCTTGAAGGGCAGCGATGGGATCACCTGCGACCAGAACAACACCGCCGTCGCCAGGAAGCAGATATGCTCAAAGGCGTGGATGGCGTCGTTCTCGGTCGCCGCGTCATAGAGCGCGGGCAGGTGCCAGACGCTGAACACTCCCGTGTACAGCGTGAAGGAGACGACCGGCTTGCGCAGGAAGTCGACAATCGCCTCCAGCGCCCGCAAGACCCCCGACCGCGACATCCACCGCAGGGTCGAGCGTCGCGCGCCCAGCGGCACGCCACGCCACAGCAGCATGAAGGGCTGGCTCAGCAGCAGGAGTGGCGCCGCCACCATCGTCAGCAGTTCATGCTGGACCATATGCGCCCAGACAAGCGATTCGGCCCAGGTGTCGAGCGGAGAATTGAGTGTCAGGAAGATGACCAGCATCGCCAGCGCAAAGACCGCGATGCGCCAGGGCCGGATGTGGCGGCGCTCAATTCCACGTCGCTTTGCGTAGCGCAGACCCAGCCAGTAGAGCGCGATGGTGATGATCAGCCCGACAATCACCGCCGGATCGAATGACCAGTCCGCGAGAATGGCGCTCAGCATCGAGGTATCCATCGAGACGCCGCCTTTTCCGGGACCGCCGCCCACCGAAGCGGGCGGCGACCCCTAAAGGGAACATGAGTCGCGACTAGTGTAGGGGGCCAGGCAGCGCAAGCGTCAGCACATAGCTCACGACGCCGAAGATGACGACCCAGTACCAATAGTAGCCGATGGTGGTAATCCCGAGATGCCGCTCCTGGGTATAGCGATCCTGGAGCGAGCGCACGGTCAGACCAACCACCATCAGCACCCCAAAGAGCAGGTGATAGATGTGGTAGCCCAGCAGGAACACATACATGCTGGCGAATCCACCACCCGACTGCGTGAAGGGCAGATGCCCCATGTACTGGATGTTGCCCACCAGCGTCACAATCCACAGGATCGCGCCGACCGTGACACCCAGCTTGACCAGCCCGTTCCAGCCCTGCTTCACACCCCAGTGCGCCAGGATGAAGAACAGGCCGCTGGCGACCAGAATGGCGGTCTGGATGGTTGGCTGCACCAAACTAATGTCATGGGTACCATCCGGGAACCACAGGTTATTGACATTCGCCGCCCGCAGGAAGATGTACGCCGAGACCACGAAGAGCGCAAACATGACGTCTACGATGACGTAGAACAGCATGCCAAGGCGAACCTTGCCGTCTTCATCGATGTGGCTCGCGTGGCTGGAAGCGTCGCTGCCATGTCCACCGAGGGATATTTCCATTGCAAGCCTCTCTCGCATCGTCTGGCCGGTGAGCGGCGTCGCGTCTTCGTGAGGGTCACGCCGCTCGTGGCCGCAGTCCGTCTGACTAGCCCAGCGCTGGGCCGGCTTCTACACCGCCACCAGCAGCCGGAGCGCCGCTCGGCGCGGGTTCGCCGTACTCGTAGGGGCCAGACGTAACGATCGGGATCTCCGCGAAGTTCTCCAGCGGCACCGGCGTCGGCGTCGTCCACTCCAGGGTCTTGGCGCCCCAAGGGTTCGCCACTGCGACGGGGCCGCTGCGCCACGAGTAGATCACGTTGTAGAAGTAGAGGATCGCCGAGGCGCCCAGGATGAACGCGCCAATGCTCGCGACGAAGTTGCCACCCGCGAAGAGCGGCGAGTAGTCGGCGACACGGCGCGGCATGCCCTGAAGGCCGACATAGAACATCGCCAGGAAGGTGATGTTGAAGCCGATCTGCACGCCCCAGAAGCTGATCCAGCCGATCTTCTCGTCCATCATGCGGCCGGTCATCTTCGGGAACCAGTAGAACAGCGCGCCGAAGAAGCCGAACAGCGCGCTACCAATCACAGTGTAGTGGAAGTGCGCCGTCACAAACATGCCTCCGTGCAATTGCACGTCAGCTGGCACGTCCGAGAGGTAGACACCGGTCAGGCCGCCGATCAGGAAGTTCCAGAGGAAGGAATAGGCAAATGCCATTGGCACGGTCATCCAGACCTTGCCCTTCCAGACCGTGCCGAGCAGCACCAGGAAGACGAGGCCCGTTGGCACCGAGATCAACTCGGTGGTCGCCATATAGAAGCCGCGCAACTCTGGCAGCCAACCTGAGACGAACTCGTGGTGCGCCCAGACCAGGAAACTCAGCACGACGACGCCCATGATGCCAAGAATGGCTGTCTTGTAGTTGAACAGCGGCTTGCGCGAGAAGACGCTGATGCAATCCATGATGAAACCGAACGACGGCAGCACGAGCAGATACACTTCGGGGTGGCCAAAGAACCAGAAGAGGTTCTGCGAGAGCCACGCCGCGCCACCGCCGATATAGCCGTTGTTCGCGTAGTCACCTGCGGTCGCCGCATAGAAGAAGCTCGTGCGGAAGACCTTGTCGAGCAGGATCATGACCACGTCGAGGGTTAGCGAGCCGGTGGCCAGCGCCGAGAGGATCGACGAGGCGACAGCGCCCCAGACCGTCATCGGCAGGCGAGTGTAGTTCATGCCCGGCGCGCGCATCGTCATCACGGTGGTGATTAGATTGACCGCGCCAAGCTGCGACGAGATACCCGCCAGCAGAACCGCGAAGCCCAGCGCGTCCATACCGATGCCGGTCTGGTCAGCGATAGGGCCGTAGATAGTCCAGCCGGTCTGCACGCCCGCGCCAGTCGTCAGCGGGTCACCAACGCCCATGAAGGGGATGAAGGCGAAGACGGCCATGCCGATGATCAGGAACGCGATGCTCAGCGCGTTCAGGCGCGGAAACGCCATGTCGCGCGCGCCGATCATAATCGGAATGATGAAGTTTCCGAACGGACCAACGAAGAGACTAATGATCGTCAGGATCATCAACATGCCGTGCATCGTGACGATGGTATTGTAGGTCTCCGTCGGAAAGGCCCACGCGCCTGGGAACAGCAGCTCGGTGCGGATCATCATCGCGCCCAGGCCACCGAACGCCAGCATGGTTAACGTCACGACGAGATACTGCATGCCCACGACCTTGTGGTCAGTCGTGAAGCGGAAGTATCGGATCTTGCCGTCGCCAGCGCCCGCCAGCCGGAGCTCTTCGGCATGGTCAGGGTCTTTCATCCCCAGCATCCAGATGAAGGGATACTTGAAGGCCCCGATGCCGATGAGCCAGCCTAGCGTCATGAAGATGAACCCGGCGAGAAAGCCCTGCTCCAGGAAATTGCCGGAGTTGCCGGGGGCGTTGTAGTTCCAGTTGTCGCCGCCGATGACGCGCCAGACGTACTGGGAGGCGCCGATGAAGCCGATGGCGGCAAGCGCCGCGCCCGTAAAGTAGCTGGGCACGAGCTTTCGGATACTCATGTGTTCTACCCTTCCAGAGTGGCGCTGACGCTAGGAACGCTTGCCACTTTCGCCGAGCAGAGCCGCCTCTGGCAGTTGCGTCCAGGCGAAGATGCCCGCAGGCCGCACACTCGACTGCGACGAAATCCACTTCGCGAAGTCACTCGCCGACTCGACCACGACATTGGTGTTCATGTAGGCGTGGAACACACCGCACAGTTCCATGCAGCGGACCGTGTAGTGGCCAATCTTGTTTGGGGTCGCCACGAAGGTATTCGTCTCGCCCGGTACAGCGTCCTCCTTCACACCCATCTCTG
>DASVWQ010000096.1:0-5373 GCA_036393135.1 Ktedonobacterales bacterium | reverse complement strand
ACCTCGTGGTGGCCTATGAGCCGGTCTGGGCAATTGGCACGGGCCGCGCCGCCACGCCGCAGGATGCCGCCGACGTGATTGCCATCATCCGCGCGCTGCTGGCGGAGATGTACGGCGCCGAGGCCACGGCGAGCGTGCGCGCGCAATATGGCGGCAGCGTCACCGCCGCCAACGCCGCCGAGCTAGCCGCCATCCCCGACATCGATGGCGCGCTGGTCGGCGGAGCCAGCCTCACACCCGATTTCGTGGCCATCGTGCGCGCGTTCGCCCAGGCCAAGGGCTGGAGCTGACCCACCCCAACGCGCCCTCTCGAAGCCGCTGCGGATCACGCTCCGTAGCGGCTTCACTTTGCCCTCAATACGCCGAATGGGCGCGCCCACCGCCGAAATGTGGCGCAGCGCCCCGCCACTCCGTCTAGAACGCAGATAGCCCCCACAGCGAGACGACGAACCGCCGCGAGCGGGCTGTGCGGCGGCGAGACTGGAGGGCGCGGCCCCAATGCGCGTACCATGGTTCAACTGGCGCAACGAAGACATTTCCTGGGCGGAGTGCCATGCCCAACACGAGCGCTCAGCGGATGAGATTGCGCTTGCCCTGCGCCTCATCCCGCTCTATCGCGTGCTGCTGCTGAGCCGCGTCGCCAATGCGCCGCTGATGCGCTGGTGGTCGCCGGAGAGCCGCGCCGCGCTGACGCGCCTGCTGGGCGCCGAGCGGGCCAGGCGCGCCCTGCAGGACATCACCGAGCTGGGCGTCGCGGTCATCGCGGTCTGCCCGCGCGAGCTGGCCGAGCACTACTGTGACGAGCTGGCGCGACTCGCGTTGCCCTGCGCCATCCAGCCCGCCTGACCCCTGGATCGAGCAGACGCCCCGCTCCCTCAGCGCGAGGAGGCGGGGCGTCTGGCTATCTCGCGCCGAATCAGGCCAGCGCTGGCTCAGCCTGCCGCGTGTCGCCCGTCGGGTTGACATGCCGCGCGCCGGGGAAGCGCTGCGCCAGCCCCGTCACCAGCAGCGGCAGCGCCAGCGAGGCGTCTGCCGCGACAGCCACGCCTTCCGCCAGCGCCGTCGTCCCCAGCGTCACGCCGCCCAGCAGCATCGGACGCGCGCCACCGCGTGCGGGGGCGGCCTCGCGCGCCCGCAGCAGCAGGCCATCCTCCAGCCCCACGCCGACCCGCACGACGCCAAGCTGTGGCCGCGCGCCCAGGATGCGCGCCAACGCCGCCAGATCGCCGCCTGCGTCGGGCGAGACCTGCCCGCCACGCTCACGCGACGCCAGCAACTCCGCGCCGATCGCGCTCGCGCTCAGGTCGGGAGTGAAGATGGCCACGCCGAAGGTCGCCGCCGCCTGGAGCAGCCCCTTGCGCGGGGCAACCGTCGGCAGCGCCTCGCCCAGCGCCTTCCACAGCGCCGCGCTGGTCGTGATGGTCGCGCCATCCGCGCGGTTGAGAAAGTCGGCGACAAAGGCCAGGGTCGCCGTGCGCCCCTCGTCGCTGGCCACCACGCCCGCATCGTCGGCGTAGTGCGCGTGACCCAGCGCTTCGTAGAGGTCGGCGAACAGATCGTCCGCGCTCGCCACGACCACATCGAAGTAGCGATGTTCGACAGCGTAGACGAGCGTCTCGCGCAGTCCAGCGGCGATCACTGGCTCGGCCAGCGTCAGCGCGATCGTCACATCCTCCGCGCGGACCAGCCGCTCCCAGTTCGCCAGCGCGCGGCCCAGCGCCCGTCCGGCGCCCGCGCCCGCCGTCAGCTTGTCGAGCAGCCCGCTCACCGAAGCGGTCGGGTTCACCAGCGGTGGCTCGGTCGCCGTCAGCGTGCGCCCGCCGAGCGTCACCGTCTCGCCCGTATGGCCCAACGGGGCGACAGTCGCCCCGCCCCGCGCGCACGGCTCGCAGTCCACCACATCAGCGGCGCTCTGCGTCGCGGCGCCATACGAGCCGACATCCGGCGTGACGCCGTACTGCGGCCAGAGCATCCGCCCCTCGCCAGTACGCCGCGCCAGGGCAGCCTCGCGCTCGTCCGCCAGCGGCGCATCCGGCAGCGCAGGCTCCTTGCTCACGATGCCAGCGGCCAGGCGAGCTTCAGCGGCGGCGATCAGCTCATCGGTTGCGCCATTCGCGCCGTGGTGCGGCCCCTTGAAGGAGAGACCGCGCTGCACCAGCATACGGTCCATCTCCTCGACATCAAATGCCGCCTTGATGTAGGCGATGGCCTTCTCGTGGTCAAAGTTCTTGCACGAGAAGATGTCCATCGTGAAGTAGTCGAGTTCGGGGAAGGTGTGGATGGCGATGTGGCTCTCGGCGATCACCACGAGGCCAGAAACGCCAGAGTACGCGGGGTCGGGGGCCTGGTACTCGAACATGTACGGGCCGCCGATTTTGGTCATGCCAATCGCGGAAGGGTAGTCGTTGAGGACCTGCTCGACAAGAATGCGGTCCGCGAGCTTGCGGGTGTTACAACGGGAACCATCGATAATCAGGTGAGGGCCAAACACAGGTGTCTCCTTGCAAAGCGGACAGCGCCGCTAGCTCTCGCCTGTGTGGAAACAGGCGATATACCAACTGAGGTAGTTGTAGCAGCCAGAGATGGCCTCGCCAGTACACATATCCAGCCCTTTCTGTTCGCCAGACTCCCTACCCAAACGGCTCTCCACATCTTTGTGACAGCCGCGAGCGGCCAGCGTCTCTGGCGCCCGAGGAGGCGGTCTCGCGTATCGCGACTCGTCGCGCATACGGGTGGGGGGTATCCCACCGCGCAGCGTTTGAAAATATACGTTGCGCAGCGGGTGAACGTCAAGCCGCGCTGGCGGGCGCGAACTAGCGCGCGTCGGCGCCTTCCAGCCGCTCCAGGAAATCGGCGAGGTCGGGCGGCAGCAGCGCATCGAAGACCATCCACGCTCCAGTGACAGGATGGCGGAACTCCAGATGCGCGGCGTGGAGGAACTGGCGCGGCGGCATTGGCGCCTGCGGACGGCCATAGACCGGATCGCCGACGACTGGATGGCGCAGCGCGGCCAGGTGGACGCGAATCTGGTGGGTGCGCCCCGTCTCGAGCTGAATCTCCAGCAGCGTGCGGCCGGGCAGATAGCGTAGCGTCTGGTAGCGCGTGCGGGCGGACCGCCCACCACGCCCCTCGCTGACCAGCGCCATCTTCAGGCGCGTGCGCGGGTCGCGGCCAATCGGCGCGTCAATCGTCCCGCTGGGCGGTTCGATGCGCCCCTCGACCAGCGCGAGATAGCGCTTGACCATCGCCCGCTCGCGCATCTGCCCGGTCAGCGCGGTGTGCGTCTCGGCGTCCTTCGCGATCACCATCAGCCCCGACGTGTCCTTGTCGAGGCGGTGAACGATGCCGGGACGCTGCGGGTGGTCGCCGTCCTCCAGGTCGGGGGCGTGGGCCAACAGCGCATTGACCAGCGTACCAGTAGCATGCCCCGGCGCGGGATGCGTCACGAGTCCGGCGGGTTTGTCGATGACCAGCAGATGTGCGTCCTCATAGACCACGCGCAGGGGAATATCTTCGGGCTGCGGAGCCGCATCCGTGGCGAGCGCGCCCGCCTGCCCCAGCGTCGGCGCGAAGGCCAGCCGCTGGCCCAACTCCAGCAGCAGACTGGGCTTGGCGGGCCTGCCATCCACAGTGACCTCGCCCGCCTTGATGGCCGCCTGGGCGCGCGTGCGCGAGAGGCTGGGGCGCAGGTCGGCCAGCGCGCGATCGAGGCGCTGCCCCGCTATGTCCTCGCCCACCACGAGCGTCTCCCATTCCGCCTGATTCCCCGACGCGCCCGCCGGGGAAGCTGGTTGGGCGGCGCGTTTGTTCTGGCCCATTTCCGCTCTGCCGCTCTTTCCCTGGCGCTAGCGGCGCTCGCCCGCGCTCTGCCCACCGCTCGCAGCCATCCGCTCGCCCTTGGCGGCGGTGGGGGCTGGACTTCCGCTCAAGCGATAGAGGCAGAGGGCGATGACAACCACACCGATCGTGATGGCGCTATCCGCGACATTGAACACGGCGAAGTTGAAAATGTTCGGAATCTGGAAGTGGACGAAATCCACGACGAAGCCGCGCGCCACACGGTCCAGCAGATTGCCACACGCGCCCCCCAGCACCAGCGCGAAGCCCAGCCGCAGCCAGATCGTGGCGCTCTCGCGGAACCGCCAATAGAGGTAGCAGATCAGGCCGAACGCGAGCGCAATCAGGACGAACCTGATGTTCTGTCCCTCGAACATGCTGAAGGCGACGCCGGTGTTTTGCACGTAGAAGAGCGTCAGGATGTCGCCGAAGATGGGGATGGGCGGGCGCAGGCCCTCCACGCCAAAGTACTGGACAATCCACATCTTCGTGATCTGATCGGCAATCAGGACTGCCAGGCCTACCATCAGCGCGAGTAAATCGTGGTATCGGGACGCCGACATGCTACCTCTCATCGGTCCCGCGCGGGACCCTATTTCCACTCAGACGAATCGCGCCCGGCTCAGGCGGGCCTCGCGCCCTCTTGCTCGACGATCGCCTGATCCTCGACGCAGAGCGTCGCGTAGGGCAGGGCTTCCAGACGGCGCGCGCTAATCTCTTTGCCACAGCGCTCGCAGATGCCGTACTTGCCAGCATCCAGCCGTTGGAGCGCGGCGTTGATTTGCGCCTGAAGCGCATAGTCATTGGACAGCATCGCCTGGTTGCGGTCGAATTCGGTCAGCGCGGCGCCCTCGTCGGCCTGTTCGCTGGTCACGCCTGTGCCGTCGAGGCCCTCGCTGGGAGTGATCGCCTGCTCGCCGCGCGTGCGGGCGAAGATGTCGCGCTCGATCTGCGCCAGGTCGTACATTAGCCGCCGCCGGACGGTCGCCTCATCATAGTTCGCCATGCGCCTTCCTCCCAAGTCGCAGACATACCACCGCGTGGCTCGCTCGCGCACGAATCGTACCACATCTGGCCGCCGCTCCCACCTCCTCGCGCCGCGCAGCCGACCACCTGGTACTACTTTGGCCGACATCCGTAACACATCGCGCGTTCGCGCAACTCCCAGGATGACACACATGCCACGCGGGGCCCCCGCGTCGTTGTCCACACGCACACCTGGAGGAATTGCGAACGTATGCTAGCAAAGCTCACAGCGCTCCTGAAGAGCAAGGTCGCCCTGGCGGCAGTCACCGCTGTCGTGGTTGGCGGAGGTGGCGCCGGGGTCGCTGTTGCGGCCCACAACGGGAATCTCTCGACCCTCGGCGTCAACTTCAACAATGAGTCCCACACCGAGACGCCCGAAGCGCATGGTACCCCCGAGCATCCACATACCATCGGAGTGGAGGGGCTGCTGGCGAGTTGCGCCACGTCGGCGACGCCACCCACCATCACGGTGACCGACCACGCAGGTAAGAGCTGGACGTTTGTCATCAC
>DASVWQ010000095.1:0-6921 GCA_036393135.1 Ktedonobacterales bacterium | reverse complement strand
GGAGGAGATGCGCCCGGCGTTGTACTGCGCGCTCACCCGGCTATTGAGCTTTGAAAGCGCGGTCTGGCGTTCGGCGATCCGCGCATTGCCAAACGTGATGACACACTGCGTATCGGTTGCGCCACAGAGGCTCGTTGGCGCGGCGGCGAACCCGGCGAGCGGCGCGATAACCATCGCCGCCAGCATTCCCAGCCCGGCCATCACGGCGGCGGCGCGGACGCCACGGCGAACGCGGCCCAGCAAACTCTGCATCATGATGCGAAAACTCCTTCGAGAGTGGTTCAAGTTCCCCTGATCGACGCCTCTTACGGCAGCGTCTCACTATCCTGGCTGGCATAGTTCACGCTAGCGTTGCTCTGCGCCGAGGTGAGCTGCTGGCTGTCGCTCTGGTTCTGGTTGTCAATCGTCTGGAGTTGCTGGAGCGCAGCGGAGTTCGACCCGGCTGTCGCGCCGCCCGCGCTGGTGGTCCCGCCAGGGGCCGCGCCGCTCTGCTGCTGGGTGGTCTGGTTTCCCTGGTTCGCGCTGTGGGCGCCCGCCCGGCAACCGCCCAGCGCCAGAGTCAGGACCAGCGCCAAGGCCGCCACAGCCCATGCCAGCCGCTGACCCAGCGTGCGTGGGCCAGCGAACGATGCCTGTCCATTCATCTCGTGTGTCCCTCCAAATAAGCTGGTCTTTGGTCATGTCGCTGGCTCGCCCGCCCTGGGGCTTCTCGTCAGCGAGGTCACGACCCAGCATAGCGGACCCGACTGAGCGTCCTCTGAGGATGGGATTAGAGGGCGCTGAGAGGCTGGTTGTTCGCGCGCATCTGGCCAATCTGGCGGGGCGCGCGGTACACTGACTGCGGGATGTCAGCCGCGCTCTGCCCAGCCAGAGCGCAATCGAGAGAGGATGCGTTGGCATGGCAAGCGAGTCGCTCCGGCTGCGACGGCCACCGCTTATCATCGGCATCAGCGGCTCCAGCGGGGCTGCCCTTGCCAAGCGGACTGTCGAGATTCTGGGCGAGTTGGGCGTGCCAATGCATATCACCTACACCCAGGCCAGCCGCCAGGTCTGGCCAGATGAGATCGGGCGCGCCATCGCCGACGACCTCGCCGAGTGGAAAGCGCGCTACCATGTGCGCGTCTTCAACCCGGACGACTTCCGCGCGCCGATGTCCAGCGGCAGCTTCCAGACGGCGGGCATGCTCATCACGCCGTGCTCGATGCGCACCGTCTCAGCCATCGCGCACGGCGGCTCCAGCAATCTCCTGGAGCGCGCCGCCGATGTCACACTCAAGGAGCGGCGCACACTGACACTGGTTCCCCGCGAGTCGCCGCTCTCCGTGATCCATCTGGAGAATCTGCTGGCGCTGGCTCGCCTGGGCGTCCGCATCGTACCGCCGATGCCACAGTTCTATCTGCGTCCAACGTCCATCGAGGAGATCACCGACCAGCTTGCCCGTCGCGCGCTCGCCGCGCACGGCTACGAAGAAGCGCTGCCCGATACGAACCGCTGGCGCGCCGACGACGCCTGAATCTCTGCGCCGCCACCACCACAACCACCCTACTCCACAGGAGCGCCCAATGCCCACCACCCCAGCAATCGACCTGCGCAGCGACACCGTCACCCAGCCATCACCCGCCATGCGCGAGGCGATGTATCGCGCGGAGGTCGGCGATGATGTCTACGGCGAAGACCCCACCATCAACCGCCTGGAGGAGTTGGCCGCCAGCATGGTCGGGAAGGAGGCGTCGATCTTCGTCCCTACCGGCACGATGGGCAACGCCATCGCCATCATCACCCACTGTCGGCGCGGGAATGAGGTCATCATGGGTGACCGCAGCCATACGTACCTGTATGAGGTCGGCGGCAGCGCGCGGCTGAATGGCTCCCCCGTCCGCGCCATCCCGACACTACCCGATGGCACGCTCGATCCGGCGCGATTGGAGGCGGCATTCCTGGGCGATGACGTACACGAAGCGCGCACGGGCCTGCTCTGCGTGGAGAATACGCACAACATGTGCGGTGGGCGCACGCTGAGTCCGGAGGCCCTGCGCGCGATGGCCGCGCCCGCGCGCCGTCGCGGGGTCCCGGTCCACATGGACGGCGCGCGGCTCTTCAACTCCGCCGTCAGCCAGGGTATAGCCGCCAGCGCCCTCGTCGCCGAGGTCGATAGCGTGATGTTCTGCCTCTCGAAGGGCCTCTCCGCGCCGGTTGGCTCGATGCTGGCTGGCTCACGCGACTTCATCGCCGAGGCGCGTCGCGCCCGCAAGCTGCTCGGTGGCGGCATGCGCCAGGCAGGCATCCTGGCGGCTGCTGGCATCGTTGGTCTGAACGAGATGGTAGATCGTCTCGCCGAGGACCATGCCAACGCTCAGCGCCTCGCGCGCGGCCTCGCCGAGCTGCCCGGCGTCCGTGTGGCGGCAGAGACCGTCGAGAGCAACATCCTCTTCTTCGACATACTCGACGCCAGCGGCCAGTCGCGCAACGTGGCGTTTACTCAGGCGGCGGCGGAGGCGGGCGCGCTCTTCTCCAGCGGCGACCAGGGCGGTGTGCGCGCGGTGACACACTACGGCATCAGTGCCTCCGACATCGAGCGGACGCTGGAGATCTGCCGTCTCCTGGTATAGTACACATGCGGATGCGTTCCGCTGTAGATATAGTGACATTCTCGCTTCACGCTGGCCGCCTCTGGAGCAGGTGCAGTCGAGCTTGACAAATCGGTGGGCGGCTGGCTATTATTGCGCAGGCGCTCCGGCGCCGGTCACTGCTACAGGCGCAGAGCGCGCCGGAATCGCCGCGTGTAAGTGAGGCGTGAGGAGCCACAAGCGTCATGATCATGTGTCAGGTGTGCGGTACACACATGGACGACGGCGCGTTGTTCTGCGACGCATGCGGCACGGCGCTGTTGGCCAACCGGGGAGGCCAGCGCAACACCATGCCCACACCATCCGACGCCCTCAGCGCCCAAACCACCCCGAACGACCCGCCATACGCGCAGGGCCGCGTCCCGGATGACGCGCTCCGTGACACGGGAGCGTATGCCGCGCCTGTCATCATCCGACTCACGCTCGCCACGGGCCAGACCTTCACTCTGCGTGGCAAGTATGACTATCTCATCGGCAGGGGCGACCACGATGACCCCCACCTCGACGCGAACCTTGCCGACGCGCCTGTCGACAGCGCTACGGTCTCGCGACAGCACTTCAGCATCCGGGTCGTGCGTGATGGCGTCTTCATCAAAGACATGGACAGCATGAACCAAACGATCCAGAACCAGGAACGCCTCCAGCCAGATCAATGGTATCCGTTGAACACAGGCGATATACTGCTCGTGGGGAGCATCGCCCTCAAAGTGTCGTTCGAACGCCCCTGAAGCTGGCGAAAGGGTCATACACGCATGGCAGTACAGGTTATTGTCCACGTCGTCAATGAAGAAGCTTTCATCGCCGAGATGGAAGAGATGCCGGCCCAGGGGGCCAGCTACATCGTCATCGCCAACCCACGCTCCCGCGAGAACCGCACCCTTCAGTGGGCGGCCAGCGGCGCGGTCCGCTATCTCTTTCCGCTAGCGCGCATCAGTTTCATCGAGATCATGATGAGTGAATCGGATCGCGAAGGCATCGAGCCATTCTTCCGCGACCGCGGACACAGCTAGCGCGCATCACGAGCAGTGGAGGAGCGCGAGCGGCGCAGACGCCCGCCGCTAGAGGCCGCGCTCGAGCCGCGCCGCCATGCGTGGCGAGAGGCCTTGCTCGCTCATCTTGCGCTGGGTGCTGGCAACGTCATAGTCAACCCGCCGGAACTCGAATCCCAGGTCGCTATCGAAGATGACATATGAGGCGCGTGGGTCGCCGTCACGCGGCTGTCCCACGCTACCCGGATTGATGATCGCGCGGCGATGCTCCGGCATCAGCCACAGCCCCGGCGCCGGCGTGATGTGTTCGCAGAGGGAGCCAGCGCCCAACGGCATCAGACCAATGTCCGGAAAAGGCATCATCAGGTCACTGTCGCCTGGCGCGAAACTCTGTGGCGCGCCCTGCTCCTCCCGCAGAATATCCGGCGGCTGTGGCAGCGGCATCACGTCATCCGGCAGCAGGAAGATGGTTGGGACATGCGTATGCCCCACCAGACAGTAGGGAGTCGTGAAGGCTGCGAAATTGGGCGTCGCAGCCAGCGGTGACGTGAGATATTCCCAGATTGGGTTCATCGGACTGCCATGCGCCAATGTGAATTCGCCGTGCCCCTCGACCTCCGGTAGCGAACGCAGGTAGATGCGATCCTGCGCGCCAAGCTGGGCTGCGGTCCATTTCGCCGAGTTCGCCGCCACATCCGTGAAGTCATCCAGATCGAGCTTACCTATCGCCGCCCAGTCGTGGTTGCCTGCGACGCAGTATTTCGCCATTTCGCGGATCGTTTGCACGCATTCGCGCGGCTCCGGGCCATAGCCTACCAGGTCGCCCAGGCACCAGATGTCGTCGATGGGAGCGCGCTGCTCTGCGGTGAACTGCTCGATGTCGCGCAGCACCGCGATGAGCGCATCATAGTTCCCGTGGATATCTGAAAGAACGACGTACCGCATTCCTGCGCGCTTCCTCTGTCTGTACACGGCGCCTTTGCCCGCTAGTATACACCGCATCGCGGCGCCCGCGCTATGAACCGTGACCACTTGCCCGCCCGCGCGCGTCGGCCCTCCCCCACCGTCCGTCAAGCGACGCTCAAACGAAGTACTACCCACCGGTGGGAGATGCAGGCCCGCCCATCCGGGCCATTCCGCGCTGACTTTGCGCGACTTGGGGGCCTGCCATGAGACACAGACGCCCCCTCATCCGTATAGATGGATAGGCTGGGGAAGCGCAACCACTTCGCGTGTGGGAGCGCCAATCATCCAATCGCACGTCAGCGCGGGCGCCCGGAGAATGGTATAGTACACCGTAAGCGACAGCCATCTACAGCACGGGCGCGACACGCAACGAGCGAGACGCGCATACGCAGGTGAAGGGAGCCAGCGTCTGGATTCCGCTGAGGTCGCGAAGATCATCGCCGACATCGCCGTGGACAAAAAGGCCACCGATGTCGTCATACTCGATATTCGCTCACAGTCAGTAATCGCCGACTATTTCGTGATCTGCTCCGGCGCCAACCCGCGACAGATCCAGGCCATCGCCAACGCGGTCGAAGATCGCCTTGCCGAGCTGGACCAGCCGACCAAGGGATTCGAGGGCGCGGCAGAGAACGGCTGGATGTTGCTGGACTGCGGTGACGTGATCGTACATATCTTTGGCCCGCTGGAGCGCGAATTCTATCGCCTCGAGCGCTTGTGGAGCGCGGCGCCCAGCGTCGTGTACCTCCAGTAATGGCGCAGTTCAGAAAGGTGACGGCGATGACGACGTTACGCAACCGATACTTCCTTGAGGGTGTGGTGCTGGGCAGCCTGGCTGGCGTGGCGCTTGGTTCGCTGATCGCCATGCAGGTCAGCAGCGAGCGCGTCTCGGCTGCCCGCCGACTCGTCTATCGGGTCGTCCGGCCCAAGGAACCCAACATCGACTTCTCACTCATCCGCCAATAATCAGCTTGCTCGCGCAACGCAGTCGGTGGCGCGACTCCGTGCCCTGCGGGTCCTCCGTAATCATTGCGCTCGTCCTCAGGGCGGCCACCTCTCCTATAACGTGAGGCGGTCGCCCTTCCGTTTGCCCAAGCGTCGGTCGCGCCAGCTATTCTATCCCTTCCACCAACGCAGTGACCTCTGTTAGCGCCAGCTGCGATGCGGCATCGAGGCGGTTGAGCGCGCGGATGGTTGGAGTGAACAGCGCCACCAGCGCCAGCGTGACAATCGCGCCTCCACCTACCCACAGACCCGCGCGGAGACCCACCGTATCGCCCAGCCAGCCTGCCAGGAACAGCCCCGCTGGATTCAACGCCATCGCGAGCAGGGAGATCACGCTCACGACACGCCCCAGCATGTCGTTCGGAATGATCCGCTGAAACAGCGCGCCAGAGAGTACCTCCGGCACGGCGAATGAGACGCCCATGACGCCATACGCCAGGTCGAGCGTCAGCGCGTCGCGCGCCAGGCCCATCGTAACGATCGCGCCGCCAAAGATCAGCATTGAACCGTAGATGAACTGCGCGCGCCAGCGTAGCCGCGGCGGCGCCATCCCCGCTATGAACGCGCCGATCAGGCCCCCCACACCCATGCACGCGGCCATCAGGCCAAACTCCGTCGCCGAGAGGCGCAGGTCCAAACGCGCCAGTCGGGGAACCAGCACCGCCTCGACATCATTCAGCCCATTGGTGAGCGAGAAGAACAGGATCAGGGTGAGGGTGGCTGGCTCTGTGCGCAAGAACTGTAATCCAGCGAACATCTCGCGCCAACGCGACGCTCTCTGCGGCGCCGCTGAGGCGCCCGCTGCCTCGACAGGCGCAGCCTGCGCTCTTCGCCCGCGCAGCAGCGCGAACGCCGCGAACGAGACGACGAACGTAGCCGCATCGAAGACCAATGCTACGCCGATGCTCCACTGGGCGATCAGCAGGCCGCCGAGCGCCGGGCCGCCGAGCGCCGCCGCCTGCGTCGTGATCTGGCGCAGGCTGGTCGCGCCATCGTACTGCTCAGGCGAGACCAGTGTGGGATAGAGCGCCGCCACCGCTGGGCCAAAGAAGGCGCTTACCAGACCATAGAACGCCGAGAACACGAAGACTTCCGTTACCGTGATGAGATGCAGCGTGACCAGCGCCGCAAACACCGCCGTCACCAGCGCGCGCAGTCCATCCGAGAGCAACGCGATACCGCGCCGACTGAAATGGTCGGCGATGGCGCCGCCAAAGAGCAGGAGCAGCAGCGTGGGAACATAGGAAGCCGAGAGTACAGCGCCCATCATCAGGCTGGAGCCAGTCAGGCCGACCAGCAGCCAGACGAGCGCGATCATGAAGGCCTGGTCGCCA
>DASVWQ010000094.1:0-3907 GCA_036393135.1 Ktedonobacterales bacterium | reverse complement strand
CCTCGCTCGGCTCATATCCCACGTTCGCATACCATGTCGCTGGCTTCGGTGGCATTCTCGAACGGCCCATCTATCGCAATGACCGCAACGACCTCGACGCGTTGGCCGACGCTGCTCGCCGCACTTCGGCAAGTCTGGTGTATCTGGCCAATCCCGACAACCCGAGCGGCTCGTGGCTTTCCGGCGCAGAGATCGCTGCGTTCCTGGACGCGCTACCGCCCGCCTGCGTCCTGCTGCTGGACGAAGCGTACATCGAGTTCGCGCCGCCAGCGGCGCGCATGGCGACAGACGCGAATAGCCCGCGCGTCGTTCGCTTCCGCACCTTCTCCAAGGCCTATGGGATGGCAGGCGCGCGCATTGGCTACGTCATCGCCGCGCCCGCGGTCGTCCGCGCGCTGGATCGTATCCGCCTGCACTTCGGCGTCAATGCGCTGGCCCACGCGGGCGCGCAGGCGGCCATCGCTGATCAGGAGTATCTGGCAGAGGTAGTCGACGAGGTCGCGCGCGGTCGCGACGAGTACGCCGCGCTGGCGAACGCGCTCAGTTTGACGCCACTGCCCTCCGCCACCAACTTCGTCAGCATCGATGTCGGTGGCGCCGATCGCGCGCGCGCCACCGTCGCGGCGCTGGCCACCGAAGGCGTCTTCATCCGCATGCCGGGCGCGCCGCCGCTCGACCGCTGCATCCGCGTGACCGTCGGCTCCGCGAACGAACGCGCCGCCTTCGCGGAAGCGTTCCGCGCGGTATGGCCACGCATCGCCACGACCTAGCCATCCGCATTGTTGCTTGCGCGCCCGCGATTCGGTACAATCCGCAAGTGAGCGGGCGGTTGGCTCGACGCGCATGCAGGCGCAGACGGGAGAGGCGATATGGCGCAGACGGACCTCACGGGTAGGTCGATATTGGTGACAGGCGCGACGAGCGGCATCGGCTATGCGGCTGCGCGCGACCTGGCGCGCATGGGAGCCGCCGTCACGCTAGCCGGGCGCGATCCTGCGCGTGTCAACGCCAGCGTCGACCAGATTCGCCGCGAGACGGGCGTGACGGCAGTGGATGGCCTGGTGGCCGATCTCTCCTCGATGGCGGGAGTGCGCGAACTGGCCAGCGCCTACCTCGCCAGCCATGATCGCCTCGATGTGCTGCTCAACAACGCGGGGGCGTGGTTTACAACCCGCCAGACGACGGTGGACGGCTACGAGCGCACGTTCGCGCTCAATCACCTCGCCCCGTTTCTGCTCACCCACTTGCTGCTGGACCAGCTCAAGGCGAGTGGACCAGCCCGCATCATCACCGTCGCCTCGATGGCGCACAACGGCCAGCGCATCAACCTGGACGACGTAAACAACGCGCGCCCTCCCTATCAGGGCCTCCGTGTGTATGGCGAGAGCAAACTGGCGAACATCATGTTCACCTACGCGCTGGCTCGCCGTCTTTCTGGAACCGGCGTCACAGCAAACACCCTGCATCCCGGCCTGGTCAGCACAGGCTTCGGCAAGAACAACGGCGCATCCATGCGCTGGATGATGGCGCTCTACGCCCTCATCGCGATCAGCCCGGAACAAGGCGCGCGAACCAGCGTCTATCTCGCCTCCTCGCCAGACGTCGCCGATGTCACCGGCAAGTACTTCATCAAGGAGAAACCCGTCCGCTCCTCGCCCGCCTCCTACGATGAGCAGGCGCAGGAAAGGCTCTGGGCGATCAGCGAGCGCATGACGGGCATTGTCCCCGCCGCGCTACGCTAGGCCGCGCTAAGAAACACCGTCGCCGCCATCGAACGCCTTGACGGATGGCTCGATGCCTGTAAGGCCAGTCACCTCGCGCCAGGCCTCGAAGCCTGCCTGGAACGCCACGACTCCCGCCTCTGGCAGCGTGATCTCGATGGCCTCCAGCACTTCCTGCGCGCTCGCGCCGTGCGTCATCGCCGCGCGGATGTGGCTCTGGATGTGGCCCTTGCCGGAGCGCATGGCGGTCAGCGTCGCGCAGAAGAGCAGTTCTTTGGTCTTGCGGTCGAGGAGGCGTTGGCGGGTGTAGACGGCGCTGACCAGCTCATCCGCCGCCTTCAGCGCATCGAAATCCGCCTCCGCCATGCCCTTGTGATAGCCCAGCACATAGCCACGCCGCCGCGCCATGTCGTCGATATACGCCTGCTTCTCGTCCTGTGTCGCCATGACTCACTCCCTTTCCATCGCGCGTGAGCGCCCGTCTGCTAGCGTCACGCCTCACTACGCCTCACTACGCCTCATCACGCCCTTCGTCGGGCTGCGGCGGCAGGCGCGGGATCACAGGCGCGCGCCCGCGCTTGTAGATCAACAGGGTTCGCTTGAAGGTGATAACCACCATGCCATCCTGATTGTAACCTGTCGTCCGCACCGTGACGACACCGACATCCGGGCGCGACCGTGAGGGGCGCGCCGCCAGCGTTTCGGACTGCGAGTAGATCGTGTCACCCTCGTAGACCGGATGTGGTAGTTTCACCTCGTCCCAGCCGAGATTAGCAAAGACATTCTGCGACACATCGCTCACGCTCTGTCCCGTGACCAGCGCCAGCGTGAACGTCGAATCCACCAGCGGCCTGCCAAACTCGGTCTGTGCGGCGTAATGGTGGTCGAAGTGGATTGGCGCGGTGTTTTGAGTGAGCAGGGTGAACCACATATTGTCGGTCGTCGTCACTGTGCGCCCAAGGGCATGCTGGTAGACATCGCCTACCGCGAAATCCTCGAAGTATCGTCCCGTCCAGCCAGACACGATCGGCACTTCATGTCTCCTTTCTGCGTCACCAGGCTCCTATAGCTCAAATTGCCATTGGCAACCCTTACTCCCACGTGATAGAATGGCGGGCCGCTGGTGGCCAGTGATCCGGTCACGCGCCGCGGTGGCCGCTACGGGAACCGTCACATGCGCAGGTCCGCATTCGATGGCGTCTGTCTGTAGTTGTCGGCTATAGGAAAGCCGAGGCGGCGGCAAGTCAGCTAAGATTGTATCGTGGAGTCGCGCCCGCTTCTGAATGTGTCCTGGAGGTCATCGCCATCAGCCGACTCGCTTTTCTTGCTGGAGATCATAGCATGCTCGTCACACGCCTCACGCAGGGGCGGCGCGCGGGACGCTACGCTCTGGCGTATAACTTCTTCAAGCAGTGGCGCTTCGTCACTGATGTTGATAGTGATGAGCTGCTCACCTGGAAAACAGAGGAAGAGGCGCTCATTATCGGTGAGGCCTGGCGCGAGGCCTGGGCAAGCATCCACCTGCCACCTCCAGAGCCAGTCCGTGGCGATCCGCAGACCAGGATGACAAGCCGATGACGCCGCGTATCTCGCAGGCCCAGGCAGACACCGCCGCCGCCGAGGCCGCCAGCTTCTGGCCCACTTTCGGGCGACGGTGGCCGTGGACCCGCGCCGCCGCCCTGGCGCCCGTCTACCAGCTTGCCGGCGAGCAGACCGTCGCGCTACTCCGCGCGTTCCCCGCGATCCAGTGGTCCAACCAGGCGCGATGGTATCAACGCTCGGTGCGTGACACGCCTGCGATCATTGTCATGGAGCCAGCCGAATTGCGCGCCGAGGTGAGCAAGCTCTCGCCAGGCGCGGCGCCGTCCGAACGTGATGGCAAACAGGTCCACACGCTGATCTATCTGGTTGACCGCGACGCGCCCGACCCCACCAGCGCCGCCAGCGAGCCGTCCGTCGCCCGTACCCTGCTCGCCTCGACCACGCCGGACGCGCCGTTCTATCTCCCGCAACTCGCGCATGAGTTGCTCAATTGCTTCTGCGCGGCGACCTGGGATGGCGAGACGCTCACCAGCGGACTCCGCCGCGCCACCGGGCCGAGCGGCGCAGAAGCCGCCACTGGCGCCGCGCTGAACGACCTGCTGCTGGACGCAATCCTCGTCCACTACCTGCCAGTCGGCGCCAAC
>DASVWQ010000093.1:0-2251 GCA_036393135.1 Ktedonobacterales bacterium | reverse complement strand
GGCGCCTCGCTGATCCACGGCCACGCCCAGATGACGCTGAGCCACACGATGGCCCACGCGCGTGTCGAGGGGCTACGAGCCGCCAGCCGACGTTACCACGCCGAGACGGGCGGCGACTACTTCACCGATCTGGCCACCGTCCACGAGGCGCTGGGCCTGCGCACGACGCCAACCGAGGCCGTCGCGGGCTTCGCCTCACTCACCCCGGTCAAGGATCGCGAGGTGATCCTGCTGGCGTTCGGCTCGCAGACAGATGACCTGGCGCGGCTGGCGACGCCGCTCTGGGAGACGCTGCGGGTGGCAATGGGCGCGCTGGGTGTCCGCGCCTTCAATGTCGCGGCGTATGGCCCTCCGCTCGGCGCTGACCCTGACCACGCAGACTGGGTCGGCTTCCCGCTCGTCGCGCGCTTCGTGGATCGCGGCGCCCCGCTCGCCAGCGCCTCCGACATCGCCGCGCTGGAACTCTACGGCAGCAGCGTCATCGCCAGCGACCCCTTCGACCTCGCCCGCACGCTCCGCGCCCAGGTGGGAGAATAGTCGCGCTCGCCCACTCCTTGCGCCTCCGCCAGCGCCATGCTATCATGAAAAAACTTTTAGCTATATTTATATCTGCTCACATAATCAATAGTTATGCTATCGATAAGCGGAGCGCGCGGCGGTGGCCAGGTACGCGGTCCGCTCACGGCGAAGAGAAGCAGCAGGAAGGAAATGACATGCGCGATGGGACTGATGACCTGGCGCCGATCACCTTTGGGCAGGCGCTGCTCTGCGGCATGGCGGGCTGCGAGGCGCACACCACCTCTGGCTTGGTCGAACGCGACCAGCGTGTCGAGGGCCTCTGGCGCCTGCTGCCGATCTGCGCCCGCTGCCTGAGTAGCCTGCGCGCGGGCGGACGAGCGCGCCTCCGCAAGCGTGGCGACTGGCGCTCGCTGTAAGCCTGCCCACTCGCCGCGCAGTGGCCCGCTAGAAGAAGCGGCCCATGACGATCAGCGGCTGGAGGACGGCGGTAGCCCAGGCGAGCAGGCCCGCCAGCCCGAAGTAGAACAGCGTAATGTAGATCCGCGCGCCCAGCGAGATAGCGTAATAGGCCGAGGCGCTGGCAGCGCTGAAGCGGGAAAAGAGCTGGAAGGCGCCGATGACCACCAGGATCACCAGCAGTGGGTCGCGCGTGAACCAGGCCGCCACCGCCACCGCGAACAGCCCAATCGGCCAGATCCACTTCGAGATGGCGCCCGTCACGCGCGCGCCATCGAGCGGGCCAACCGGAATCAGGTTGAGCAGGTTGAGGTAGAAGCTGAAGTAGGCCAGCGGCAACATCACCACTAGCCCCGTCTGCCAGTAGACCACCAGGCACGCCAGCCCGCCGATGGTCCCCGCCAGCGGCCCCGCCAGCGCGATCTCAGCCTCATCGCGCACATTCTTCGGCGCCTTGCGCATGGTGACGAAGGCGCCAATCAGCGGGATGAAGATCGGCAGCCCGGCGGGTAGCCCCTTCGCGCGAATGACGATGAAATGCCCCATCTCGTGGACCAGCAGCAGCGCAATCATCCCCAGCCCGAACTGCCAGCCCAGCAGCGCCTGGTAGACCACATAGCTCACCACGCCGCTCACGACCATCCACAGCAAGCCGCGCGTCAGGCTCGGCGAGCGGGAGGCGGTCGAGACACGTGGCCGACGCTGCGGATAAGCTACCTGTGGGTATCCAGGCTGCGGATAGAGCGCCTGCGGGTATGGCGGATACCCCGGCTGCGTCGGAGGCGGCGCATACGGTGGCGGATACGGCGCCGCATACCCCGGATACGGCGCGTATTGCGGCTGCGGATAGAGCGGCGATGGCGGATAGCCAGGATAGGGCGGCGGCATGGCGGCAGACCCTGACCGCCCCTGCTGGTAATACTCCGGCGGTGGCGGATAGGGCAGCGGCTGCTGATACGCGGGCGGCTGGTATCCACCTGGCTGATAGTATTCCGGAGTGGGAGGGTACTGCGGCGGATATTGCGGCGGCCAGGGCTGCTGCGGCGCGGCGGGCGCGACAGCGCCAGCTCCCGACCACGGCCAGCCAGGCTCAGGCGACTGTGGTGATGCCGACGACGCGCGTTCAGGGTCTTCTGTCATGGGGCGCCCTCATCCTGAGGAGCGGTCAGCGCGGCGCCGACGACGTATTCGCCGCGTCCGCGATCCCTCCCGTATCAGAGAGTATAGCCGAAAACGCGCGACATTGGCACGCCAGTTATTCCGCCGTGGCGGGCGG
>DASVWQ010000092.1:0-15551 GCA_036393135.1 Ktedonobacterales bacterium | reverse complement strand
CTGGAGCGGTCATTCACGGCGATGGGCTTCAGCGTCACCGGCGGCGGGTCGCATCCACATCTCGGCACGCGCAACCGCATCATCATCCTGGGCGAGGGCTACATCGAGCTACTTGCCATCGCTGACCCCGCGAACGCGTCACCGACGCTGCGGCGGCGCATAGCGCATGGAGCGGCCTGGGTCGGCTTCGCGCTGCAATCGGCAGACATTGTGGACGAGGTTGCGGCGGCGCGGTCACGTGGCGCGGATGCGCGCGGCCCCACGCCCGGTCGCCTCGTCGCGCCCGATGGCGCCACACGAAGCTGGCGCGTCGTGACCTTCGTAAGCGATGACCTCTGGGCCGCCGCGCTGCCACTGCCATTCCTGATCCAGCACGACAGCGCAGGCGAGCGACATCAACGCGAGCTGGCAGGCGGCGCCACATGGCCGCCTCACCCGAACGGCGCGCACTGGCTCGACGGCGTGACCATCTGGACCAACCAGCTCTCCGCGCTGCGCCAGGACTACGAACGCGCCTACAGCCCCTCAGTCACAGCCACAGGCGACGCCATCACGCTCTATCGCCTCGAACCCTCTGGCGAGTGGATCAGCCTGCGCCAGTCTCCCTCCGCCACGCAACCAGCGACGGCCAGCCACGACGCCGGAGATCCGCTCATGCGCGTCACGGTCGGCGTATCGGACCTCGCGCGCGTGCACGACCTCGCCAGCCACAGTGGGCTGACATGGGAAGCGGGCGCTGATGACGTGACAATCAGCCTGCCAGGCGCTCAGACCGCCGTGACATTCATCGCTGCGACGCTATCCCCGTCGTGATGCCCATCACCGGCGCCAACGCCGCCAGCATCCACCCGACACATCTCGCCAATGGCCTACGACTATAGGAAGAACCGGACGCCAGCGGACATCTTCCACCAGCTCTTCCTGCCATTTCGCGCTCCTTACCGCGCGGACACAGCGGCATGGCTTTCGATGGCGCGAACCGGCGCCGCCTGCGCATCGGGCTGGCGCAAGAGGTAGCGCTCCTCGGCGTCGTCCAGGTCAATGATGGCCTCGTCGCCCTCGGCGAGTGTCCCCGCCAGCAGCGCCTCTGCCAGCGTATCTTCGATGCGAGTCTGGGTCTCCCGCCGCAGCGCCCGCGCGCCGTACTCCTCGCTGTAGCCATCGCGGATGAGACGATCCTGTGCCCGCTCCGTCACTGCCAGCCGAATCCCTCGGTCGTCGAGGCGTCGCTGGATCGCGGCAAGCTGCAAGCCGAGAATGCGTTGCGTATCGTCGCGGGTCAGCGTGTGGAAGATGATGATCTCATCCACGCGGTTCAATAGCTCAGGCTTGAATACGCGCTTGATCTCTGGCAGCACTGCCGCTCGCGCCGCATCATCCGCCGACGCCCCAGTTTCCTCCACCCGCCGAAAGCCCAGGCCTTCGCGACGCCGCAGGCGCTCAGCGCCCAGATTGGTTGTCAGGATGATGACCGTATTGCGGAAGTCCACCGTCCGGCCACGCGCGTCGCTCAGCGTCCCATCTTCGAGGATCTGAAGCAGCAGCCCCTGCGCCTGCGGATGCGCCTTCTCGATCTCGTCAAACAGCACGACGCTGAATGGCCGTCGCCGCACCGCCTCGGTAAGCTGCCCGGCCGCCTCGTAGCCAACGTAACCGGGAGGCGCGCCAACCAGTCGCGCGGTGGCGTGCCGCTCCATAAACTCCGACATGTCCAGCTTGATGAGGGCGTCATCGGAGCCGAACAGCGCACATGCCAGCGCTCGCGCCAGTTCCGTCTTTCCAACGCCGGTTGGCCCGGCGAAAACGAATCCGCCCACCGGGCGCCGTCGGTCGCGCAGATCGGCCCGCGAGCGCCGCATCGAGCGCGTCACCGCCGAGACCGCCGCCACCTGGCCAATCACTCGCTCACTCAGCCGCTCATGCAGTCGCGCGAACCGCTCATCATCGCCATCGCCCGCCACAGCCAGCGGAATACCCGTCCAGCCCGTCACCACCTGCGCGACATCGCGTGGCGTGACGCTGGCGACCTCGGCGCCACGCGCGCGACGCCAGCGCTCCTCGACCAGCCGCAGCCGCTTGCCGCAGGCGATGGCCTGATCGCGCAGGTCGGCGGCCTCAGCGAAGCGATGCGCGCGCACCGCCAGGCGCCGCCGCTCGCGCGCGGACGCCAGCGCCGCCCGCAACTCGTACGCCTCCGTCGGCGGGGCAGCCTGGGCCACGCGTGTCCGCGCCGCCGCCTCGTCCATCAGGTCAATCGCTTTGTCGGGCAGCGCGCGCTGCTGGATGTAGCGACTGGCGAGTCGCGCCGCCACCGCCAGCGTCTCATCAGGCAAGCGGACGCCATGATATGCCTCGTAGCGTGGCCGCAGTCCGCGCAGAATCGCGACCGTCTCCACTTCGTCCGGCGCGGGTATCGGAATCGGCTGGAAGCGGCGTTCCAGCGCGGGATCGCGCTCCAGCAGCTTCTTGAAATCCTCGTGTGTCGCGGTCCCGATGATCTGGATGTCGCCGCGCGCGAGGAGCGGCTTGAAGAGGTTGGCGGCGTTCAGTGAACCTTCTCCGCCGCCCGCGCCGAGCAGCGCTGGCAGCTCCTCGATGCACAGGATGACGCTGCCTGCCGCCTGCGTCTCGCTCACCAGCGCCTTCAGCCGCTCCTCAAAGTCGCCGCGAAACTTCGTGCCAGTCGTGAGCAGCGCGAGGTCTAGCGACACGATGCGCTTGTCGCGCAGAGCGTCTGGCGCCTCGCCTGCCGCGATGGCCTGCGCCAGCGCCTCGACGATGGCCGTCTTGCCCACGCCCGCCTCGCCTACCAGCATCGGATTGTTCTTGCGGCGGCGCGTCAACGTCCGCATCACCTGGTCAAGCTGCGCCTCGCGCCCGATCACCGGGTCAAGCTCTCCGCCTAGCGCGGCGGTAGTCAGGTCGCGGCTCACCTGATTCAGCAGCGGCGTCATCTGGTAGCGTCGCAGATGCGCGGCGCTAAACGCCTGGTCGCCGGGTCGCTGTGCGCCGCCAAGCTGGGCGCGCATCCGCTCATACGTCACGCCAACACATTGCAGGATCGAGGAAGCCGTCCCCGTGCGCACGCGCGCCAGGCCCAGCAGCATGTGAAGCGGCGTGACCTCGCGCGCGCCGTCTCCGCGCGCCTCGGCCTCCGCCTCACTCAGCGCCTGAGAGGCCTCTGGTCGCAAGACTGGCTCGACCAGGCGCGCTCGCATGCCCGGCCAGTTCAGCGGCTCCAGCGCGCCTCTCAGCGCGTCCAGCGGGACATCCAGCGCAATGAGCAGGGCTGTGACGCTGGCGTCCTCCAACTCGATCACTGCCGCCAGAATATGTTCGGCGCCTATCGCCCGGTGGCGCAGCCGCAGCGCCATCTCCTGCGCCAGCGACAGCGCGCGTTGGCTCGCGGCGCTATATCGCTCGTACCCCTCCATGGCGCGCTCCTCCCCAGGCGCGCCATCATCGCTGCGCGCTCAACAGTCGCGCATCGCAAGGGGAATGCCAGAGCAGGCGCCCGCAGACTGTGTTGGAGAGTTCAGGTAGGGCAATCGCACGCTTCAGAGCGCCGCCAGCGCCTCACTGAGCGCCTCCCGCGCCCCTCGCGCCGCCAATGGCCGCCACAGCGCGTCCACCTGCCGCATGCGCTCGGCGCGCTCCTCCCGCAGGGTCTGGGCGAACGCGAGCAATCCGGCACGCTCGCGGGCGGCCTCGCCAAGCCGCGTCACCAGCCCCAGCGCGATGGTGATGTCCTGAATCTCGCCCAGCCCACTCTGCGCCGCCACCAGCGCCTTGCGCAGCGGTGTGACGCCCGCGCCAAGCTGTGGGGCAAACACCTCCAGCGCATAGCGGAGACGCTTACAGGCGATGCGCAGGCGATGGAGGGTCGCTGGCTCGTCGCCGCCTAGCAGTGTCTCAAAGCGCAGCGTAGCCTCATAGCGCGGCCAAATGATCGTTCCCGCCGCGTGGCGTGTCAGCGCGCGGTCCAGCGAGAGCGTGGAGGGCGGCCGCGTGAAGGCCCACAGATCCGCGATGAGCCGCGCGTGTTTCGCCTTCGTGAGGTAGTTGATGAGTCGCTCGTAGCTCGCCGCGCGCCCCTCCGCGAGCAGGTCACGCAATGGCTCCAGGTCGCGTTCACGCGCGTCATCGTCGCCGACCCACGCGCGAATACGGTCGAGGAAGATGTCGGTGTCGCGCACGGCGCCCAGCAGCGCGGCGTCCTTGCGCAGTCGCCGCCGCAGGGACCGCAGCGTCCTCTCCGGGAAGACTCCCAGCCCCTCGAACGCCTGGAGCGTGGTGCGGATGCGTCGCGTAGCCACGCGCATATCGTGGATCGCATCCGGATCGCCCCGCTCGATCACATCGCGCCGCGCCGCCAGCATCGCTCGCAGATGCTTGTGGACCGCGTGCCGTCCGACCGCTTCCAGCGGGGTCGCGCCGTCCAGCGACCAGCGCGCCCGCCGCACCAGCGCTAGCCCACGCTGCAACTTCGAGCGTGGCTCCAGCCGCAGCGGCAGCGCGGCTCGCAGCGCCTCGTCCAGCGCCGCAAGGTCCTCCCGCGCGCCCGACCCCTTCAGTTCAACTTCAAGCTCATGGATTGGCTCGCGGCGTCCACCTGCCTCGATCTCGCCTTCATCCAGCGCCAATTCCGCGACGAGCCGCCTGCCCTGCCGCACATGCCACAGCCGCCGCTCCACTCGCACACGGAATAGCGGCGCCAGCGGTTCATCACCCACCAACGCCAGCGTTGGCGCGCCAATCTCCGGCGGCCACTCGCGCGGATTGTTCGGCGCCTCGCCCGCCAGTTCGACCTCGATCTCCTCGCGCTCGTAGACGCCGCTCGCGCCGCGATTCGGCCCCTTCAGTGTCAGGATGCGCCGCGAGCCTATCGCGCGGACGCGCAGGCCGTGCAGCGTGCGCGTCACGGCGCAGGTTGGCGTGTCCAGCAGCGTGTCGGTATGCCGCTCCACGCCCGCCTGGCGCAATGTGTAGGGCGCCAGCGCGAGCCCGTCGATCCGCTCTGGCGCGACAGGTTCAGTCAGCGCAAACTTGGCCTCGATCTCCATCGCCAGCCCTCCGGCCACGCGACCACACGGCGGGGTATGATAGAGTCGCCGCCATCACCCGCCTGGAAATGGAGCGCGTCAGTGTCACTCTCTCGCCTGTTCTCGCATCTCGCCTTGCGTCGCTGGCAGTTCACGGCGATGTACCTGCGCCATCGCACGCCCTGGGATACCGGAGTCACGCCGCCAGAGCTGCGCGCCGTTGTCGAAGGGCCAGCGCCGGAGGCGTCGGGCCGCGCGCTCGACATCGGCTGCGGCACGGGCCTGAACAGCGTCTATCTCGCCGAACATGGCTGGGATGTCACCGGCATCGACTTCGCGGCGCCTGCCATCGCCCGCGCCCGCCAGCGGCTGCGCGCGGCGGAAGAGGCGGCGGGACGCCCGCTGCCCGTGCGACTGCTGCGCGGCGACGCGACCCGCCTGCGCGCCGAGGGCGTGACCGGCCCCTTCAACCTCGTCTTCGACCTGGGCTGCTTGCACGGTATCCCCCGCGAGAATCGCCCGGACTACGCGCGAGAGGTTGCGGCGCTGGCCGCGCCCGGCGCGCTCTATCTGTTCTACGCCTTCGACCGCGAGGAGAGTCCCGGCCTCACCGATGCGGAGGTCGCCACGCTCTTCGGCGGCGCATTCCGCATCGAGCGAGTCGAGCGCGGCGCCGACTCAGGCCGCCTTCCTGGCGCGCGGCCATCCGCCTGGCGCTGGCTGCGGCGTCTCGCCTAGCGCCCGCTAGCCGCCGATCATCGACATCGAGCGGGCGCTTCGCCGGAAGCGCTTGTCACCGATGTAGTGCTTCAATTCCTTGTGCCAGACCGCCTCGCGCAGCGTCCGCTCGATCTCGGCGTCGCTCGCGCCGGAGCGCAGCGGCCCGCGCAGATCCGTCTCGACCAGCGCGAAGAGGCAGGTCCGTAGCTGGCCCTCCGCCGTCAGGCGGATGCGGTCGCACTGCGCGCAGAACGGCTCGCTGACTGGATTGATAAAGCCCAACTCGCCCACGCCATCGGCGAAGGTGTAGCGCCGCGCGGTCTCCGACGGATCACCCGTCGTGATGGGGACAAGGGGCCCAAACTCCGCTTCGATCAGCGCGCGGATCTCACCACCCGTCAGGATGTCCTCTTTGCGCCAGATCTGGTCGGCGTCGAGCGGCATGAACTCAATCCAGCGCACCACATAGCCAGTGCGCCGCGCGAAGTGGGCGAAGTCGATCACCTCGGCCTCGGTGAACCCACGCATCGCCACGGCGTTGATCTTGATCGGGCGGATGGTAGCATGCTCTTCCAGCGCTCGCAGGCCTGCCAGCACCTGCTCCAGCGCGTCGCGGCGGGTGAGCTGGGTGAAGCGCTCGCGCACCAGCGAGTCGAGGCTAACATTGATACGTGTCAGCCCGGCTTCGGCCAGCGGACCCGCCAGCTTGGGCAGCGCTACGCCGTTCGTCGTCAGGCTGAGGCTCGTCAGACCGGGGATGCCACTCAGCATCCGCACCAGCTCCGGCAGGTCGCGGCGCACCAGCGGCTCGCCGCCCGTCAATCGCACCTGCTCGATGCCAATGCTGGCCGCGATACGCGTCAGCCGCGCAATCTCTTCGAAGCTGAGGATGTCGCCGCGCGGCAGCCATGCCAGCCCCTCGGCGGGCATGCAGTAGACACAGCGGAAGTTGCAGCGATCCGTCACCGAGATGCGGAGATTGCGGATGCGCCGCCCGTAGCTGTCGACTAGCGGCCCTTCCATCGGCGGGTCGCCGTGAACCTCCCGCTCGGCGGTCAGGTCACGCAGGGATCGCCGCGTCACCTTGCGATTGCCGTCTGTGTCTGTCATGCCGCTCCACCCTGATCACTCCCGCGAACACACTTTCGCCAACCCGCGCCACACCTCAGCCAATCGTCTGGCCAGGGCGGATCTCGACGACCTCGACCGACTCCAGCCCGAATTCGCTGAGCGCGCCACGCAGCGCGGCAGGCGTGCCGGTCAGCGCGGGGAACGTGGCAAAGTGGACCGGGATAATGGCGGGCGTCTTCAGCAGCTTCATCGCGTAGGCGGCCTCGCGTGGCCCCATCGTGTAGAAGTCACCGATAGGCAGGATGGCGAGATCGGGCTTGTAGAGGTCGCCGATGATAGCCATGTCGCTGAAGACATTCGTGTCGCCAGCGGCATAGACCTTGAAGCCATTCTCGAAGGTGATGACGTAGCCGATGGCCTCACCGCCGTAAATCGTCTTGTCGCCATCGGTAATGCCGCAACTGTGGTCGGCGTGAACCATCGTCACCTTGATCCCGCCCAGATCGTATGTGCCACCCTTGTTCATGCCGACGGTGTTCGCGACGCCCTTGCCTTCCAGCCAGCCCGCCGTCTCGACCACCGCGACGACATGCTGCGGCTGCGCGCTGGCCGCCAGCGTAACGGCGTCGGCAATGTGATCGAAGTGGCCGTGAGTGATGAGCATCTCGTCCAGCCTGCCGACGTTCTTCATCTCGGCGGGGCAGGCTGGGTTGCCCTCCAGCCACGGGTCCACCATGATTGTCTTGCCGCCAGGGCTGCGCAACCGGAGCGTCGCATGCCCAAACCACGTTACCTGCGTGCCCTTCAGATCCATCGAAGCAGCCTCCTCTGGCCGTCGTCGGCCCGGAACCACTCGTACACGCCGCCGCGCACACGCCGCCGCGCCGCCATCACGCAGACGCCAAACACGCTTGCCTACGCAAACTCTACCACGCGCCAGCCCCGCGCGCGAAGGGCGCTGCGCTACTCGCGCACCGCGAAGTAGACCGACGCGGGATGCGGCGTGATGATCGCAGCGGTGGACTGCTCTGGCGTGAGCTGCCACGACTCGGTGAGCGTCACGCCTATCGCCTCCGGAACGCCCAGCAGGCGGAAAACGCGCTCGTGATCGGCCAGCTCCGGAATCGCGGCGTAGCCCCAGCTATAGCGCCGCGCGCCATCCTCGCCCAGTCCCAGCTCCGCGCGGACGCGGTTGTTCACGTAGTCGGCCATCGCCTCGGCCATCTGCACACTCAGCCCATGCAGGAAATAGGCCTCGGTATAGTCGCCCGCCGCCTGGAGCCGCGCCACCTCCTCCGAAGCGCGCCCGCCCATCGTCACGACCTGCAACGGCACGACCGCATCGCGCCCGGCCTCGGTCACGTAGTAATCGGTCAGGCAGAGCCGCTCGCCCTCACTCTGGCGCGGGAAGCTGAAGCGCTCGATGACCAGCGACCGTCGCTCCGAGTCCAGGATCAGCAGGTCATCACCCTCGACGCGCGCGGGGAAGTAACCATAGACCGCGCGCGGACGCAGCCAGCCCCGCTGCCGTGACTGGCGCAGCATCCGCTCCAGCCGTGGCTCGAACTCCTCGCGTTTGAGCCGCTCGAACTCGTCGCCATGCGCCACGCCGCCCCAGCGCCCGCGATAGAGCGCATTGAAATCGAGGCAGGCGGCCACATCTTCGACCGCCACGCGGTCCAGCACGCGCGGCCCCCAGAACGGCGGCTGCACGTCAGGCGCGAGCGCCAGTGGGGCGCGCTCCACGATGCGCGGGCCGCGCTCCTGCGCCTTGCGCTCGCGCTCGGCCTGCCGCTCGCGCGCGGCCACCGCGTCGGCCTTCACCTTCTCCACCAGCGCGGCGCGGCGTGGCTCGTCGGTCAACTGGTCCATCAGCTCCAGCCCCTCGAAGGCGTCGCGGGCATAGAACACACCCGGCGCGAACGCCTCCTCCGCCGTCTCGTCGCCGCCGTAGAGCACGCGGTAGCCATAGGCGCGGTTGATGGCCGCGCCGCCGATGATGACCGGGATGCTGATCCCGCGTCGCTCCAGTTCTTGCACGCAGAGCGGCATCTGCTTTGACGTGCTGACCAGCAGCGCCGAGAGGCCAATCGCGTCGGCCTTCACCTCAATCGCCTTCTCGATGATCGTGTTGATAGGCGTCTGCTTGCCCAGATCGTAGACGGTGTAGCCATTGTTGGAGAGGATGGTATTGACGAGGTTCTTGCCGATGTCGTGGACATCGCCAAAGACCGTCGCCAGCACCACACGCCCCTTCGTATACCCCTCGGCGCGCTCCAGATAGCGCTCCAGATGCGCCACCGCCCGCTTCATCACCTCCGCCGACTGGAGGACAAACGGCAGGATCAGCTCGCCCGCGCCGAAGCGGTCGCCCACGTCTTTCATGGCGGGCAGCAGCGTGTTGTTCAGCGTGTCCACCGCCGCCAGCGAGAGCGCCGTGGTCGTGCGCCAGCCTTCCGCCGATTCTCCCGGCGCGGGCACGCGTTCCGGTCGAGCCGTTGGCGACGCCTGCTCCGGCGACTCGCCCGCCACGCGATAGGCTACCGCCGCATCGACCAGCGCCTCGATGCCTTCTTTCTTGCGGCGGAGGATCTGGTAGTGCAGCCGCTGATCCACGGTCATTCCAGCCGTGGGGTCGGCGACCTCCTCCTTCTGAGCCGAGGCGCCATGCTGCTCGTAGTAGTTGATGAAGCGGGGCAGCGCCTCCTCCGAACGGTTGAAGATCAGGTCGTCGCAGAGATCGCGCTCCTGCTCCGGAACCTCAGCGTAGGGCGTGATGTGGGCGGGATTCACAATCGCCGCGTCCAGCCCCGCCTGCACGGCATGATAGAGAAAGACGCTGTTCAGTGCGGCTCGCGCGTGGGGCGCGACGCCGAACGAAACGTTGCTCACACCCAGCATCGTCAGCGCGCCGGGTAGCTCCGTCTTGACCCGCCGGATCGCCTCCAGCGTCTGCACGGCGCTATCGCGCAACTCCTCCTGCCCGGTCGTGACGGGGAAGGTCAGCGTGTCGAAGAGCAGCGCCTGCGGTGGCAATCCGAACTCGCCCGTGGCGATGTCGTAGATGCGGCGGGCGATGGCCACCTTGCGGTCAGCCGTCTTGCCCATGCCCTCCTCGTCGATGGTCAGCGCCACCACCGCCGAGCCATGCTCACGGGCCAGCGGCAGCACACTATCGATGCGCTGCCGCCCGTTCTCCAGATTGATGCTGTTGATGACCGCGCGGCCCGGGTACGTCTCCAGCGCGGCCTTGATGACGCTGGCCTCGGTGGAGTCGAGGATCAGCGGCGCCTCAACGCCCATCTCCAGCTTCTTCACCGCCTGGCGCATCTGGTTGACTTCGTCGCCGCGCTCGGTCAGCGCCACACAGACATCCAGCGTGTGCGCGCCGCCGTCCACCTGCTCGCGCGCCACCTGCGTCAGCGTGTCGTAGTCGTCGGCCAGCAGCGCCCGCTTGATCTTGCGGCTGCCCTGCGCGTTGACCCGCTCGCCGATGATGAGCGGCGCGGGGTCTTGCTGGAGCGGCACAGCGCGCACGGCGGAGGCCACCAGCATCCCCAACCGTTCGCGTGTCTCTGGCGTGGTGCGCGCCAGCCGCTCCGGCGCCCGCCGCGCCTGCTTCTCCGGCAGCGCCGCGATGCGTTCGGCGAGCTGGCGGATATGCTCTGGCGTCGTGCCACAGCAGCCGCCGACGATGTTCACGCCGAACTCACCAGCGAACTCCGCCAACGCCTCGGCCAGCGGGGCAGGCTCCATCGGGTAGATTGCGCGACCATTGGCGTTGAGCGGCAGCCCGGCGTTGGGGATGGTCGAGACGGGCAGGTCGAGGTTCTCGGTCAGCCAGCGCACTGGCTCGCGCATATGCTCCGGCCCGGTGGAGCAGTTCAGCCCGATGACATCGACATTCAGATTGCGCAGGATGGTCGCGGCGGCGGCGACCTCTGTGCCGAGCAGCATCCGCCCGCTCGTATCCAGCGTCACCTGCGCCTGGATCGGCAGCGTCACGCCCGCCTGCTCGAAGGCCAGCCGGATACCGCGAATCGCCGCCCGCACCTCCAGGATGTCCTGGCTGGTCTCGATCAGCAGCAGGTCCACGCCGCCCTCAATCAGCGCCGCCGCCTGCTCGCGGTACAGCTCAGCCAACTCGGCGTAGGTGATGGCGCTGAGCGAGGGGTCATCGGAGGATGGCAGCATGCCGGTCGGCCCCATCGAGCCAGCGACGAAGCGCGGTCGCTCAGGCGTAGCGAATTCGTCGGCGGCGGCGCGGGCCAGACGCGCGGCGGCCAGATTGATCTCGTGCGTGCGCTCGCCCAGGCCATAGTCATCCAGCTTCAGGCGGGTGCCGGTGAAGGTGTCCGTCTCGACAACATCAGCGCCCGCAGCCAGGTACGCGCGGTGAATCTCGCTGATGGCGTCGGGACGTGTGACCGCCAGAATCTCCGGGCAGCCGTCGAACGCCTCGCCGCCGTAGTCCGCCGCCGTCAGCGTCAGATTCTGGATCTGGGTGCCCATCGCGCCATCGTATATCAGCACGCGCCGCCGCGCTTCCGCAAGATACCGACTCTCGCCGGTCGCGCTGAGGCGCGTGTCGATTGATTGATTCGCTACCGAAGCCAAGGTCTGGCCCTCCCACCGTAGGGCGCCACGCCGCGCCGGGTTCAATGCGTCATCTTCACGACTCATTGTATACCCTGCGCGTCGGACGCGCCCATCGTGAATGGCCTAGCCCTTCGCCTGCTCCACCAGCGCGGCGACCAGCTCACGCAGGAAGTCCGGGATATCCTCGACCACGCGGCCCCAGACGAGATTGCCAGAGCGGAACGCGGGCTCGTCCACCCAAGTCGCGCCCGCGTGTACCATGTCGTCGCGGATGCCACGCGAGCCAGTCACGCGCATCCCGCGCACGATCTCCGCTGAGGCGGCGACCCAGCCGCCGTGGCAGATCACGCCGATCACCTTCCCGGCTTCGTGGACCTCGCGGACGATGCGCAGCACATCCTCGCTACGCCGCAACTTGTCCGGCGCCCAGCCTCCCGGCACAACCAGCCCATCCAGCTCAGCGGCGTGGACCTCGCTGGCCGTGACCTCAGGCGTCGCGGTCAGGCAGTGCTTGGCCGTGACCTTCTCCCGCGTGAGGCCAATAATCAGCGTCCGCGCGCCCTCCTCGCGCAGCCGCATCACCGGTACCCAGAACTCCAGGTCCTCGAAACCTTCAGCGACGAACACGCCAATCGTCTTGCCAGATAGCCGGGCCATTGCGCTTCTCCCTTACCAGCGGCGTCACTCATTCTGCTCCATATGCCCGCAAGAACAACGCCAGCGCCAAGCCCATCAGTGGCCGTGGATGGTGAACTTCGCCAGAATGGCATACGCCGGGCAGGGCTGACCACGCGCGCAGAGCGCTCCGCCAACAAACGTCACCGTCGCATCGCCCGCCCGCGCCACCTGGAAGTCCCACACACACGCGCCATCCCGCACGATACCCTGCGCGCCCACCGCTGTCAGCGCGCCAGCGGGTGTGACCGAATCAAGCTGCCACGTATGCTGAGCATCCAACTGAATCTCGACGACATACCCCACCGGGACGCCAACATCGTGATTGGCGTCAGATCCACGCATCGTAACGACCGGCGCGGTGACGGCGCCAAGCGACTTGCCCGTGCAGGGCGGCGGCAGCGTTCCGGTTGTCCCTCCACCTGGGCTACCGCTCGGCTCGCCACCCGGGCCTGCGACGCTGGCGCAGCCCGCCAGCAACGCCACCGCCAGCAGCGCCATCAGCCCGAAACCGCCGTGTCGTCTTCGCATGCCAGACGCTCCTTTCAGGCAGATCGGCGCTCGTTTGCGCTCAGCAGCGCCCCGCCGTATACTTCTACCCGCGTATATACCAAATCGTGGAGCCAGCGCACGCGGCGCCATGCTCATTGGACGCGCCCGACCCGCCAGGAGTTCCCGCCAGGCCGCAAGACGCCCAGACCCGCAGGAGGATCCGCCATGCTCCGCCACATTCCCTATCCAAGCCAGATTCCCCTGTTCGATCAGTTGGTAGGCGAGCGCGTCATCGTGCGTCCCCACCAGCTCGACGACTTCGACGCGATGTGGGAGGCCGTGCAGGAGTCACGCGATGAGATCCGCCCGTGGCTGCCTTTCGCCGATGAGCCTCCAGCGCAGCTCCGCGACTGGCTCGCGCATACGGTCGCGCACTGGCAGACACGCGAGAGCATGGGCTGCGCCATCGTGGCCCGCGAGACTGGCCAGCTCGTCGGCAATATCGGCCTGATGACGCACGGCTGGAACATTGGCAGTTTTGAGATTGGCTACTGGCTGCGTACCAGCGCTGTGGGGCGTGGCTACATGACCGAGGCCACCCGCCTCATCACCGACTTCGCCTTCGACCATCTCGACGCCAACCGCGTCATGATCCGCTGCGATAGCGAGAACGCCCGCAGCGCCGCCGTCCCGCGCCGCCTCGGCTTCACCCAGGAGGGGCTTGTGCGCCGCGACTACGCCCGCCCCGATGGCCACATCGCCGACACCCTCATGTTCGCCATGATCCGCGACGACCCGCGCTGGCCATCCTGAGCAGCCAGGCATCCACCATGCGCTGTTGAGCGGAACCCTGCTATACTAGCGCGCACAGGGCAGCGTCAGGTTCCCTCTATGCGGCGAAACGCTCAGACGATTGGGGAGACAGCGTATGGCAGGCGATGAAGCTCCTTCTTACCGGGCATACTGGATGAACGCGCTCAGGTCAGATGCGCCGTATCACGGATTGACCGGAAGCGGACCTCGTTGGGAAAGTCCGGTAGTGATTCGCGGTATTCGCATCATTACCGGCACAGGCGAAGACCCAATCGAACGCGGTGTGATCGTCTTCGAGGGTGAGCGCATTGTCGCGGTCGGTCTGGAGAGCCAGGTGAGCGCGCCGCACGGCGCGACGACGATTGACGCGGACGGCATGACAGCGATGCCAGGCTTGATAGACTGTCATGTCCACCTCAACGGCCATTGGGGATATGACGTGCTGGATGGCCTCCAGACATCGCCATCACTTGGTGTGCTCTACTCGGCGCCGAACGCCCGCGCCACGCTGGAAGCGGGCATCACCACCGTGCGTGACGCTGGCCTGTCACCCGCGGGGGTCCGCCAGGCGCTGGAGCGCGGCTTCTTTCCCGGCCCGCGCATGCTGACCGCCGTCACGGTGCTCTCGCAGACGGGCGGGCATGGTGATGGCTTCATGCAGTGCTGCGCTGATTTCACCAACATGGCGGCGGGCAAGGCTCTCTCGCGCGATGTGCCGACTGGCGTCGTGGATGGCGTCGAGGCGATGCGTCATAAGGTGCGCGAGGTACTGCGCGCAGGCGCGGACTGGATAAAGCTCTGCACCAGCGGCGGGGTGCTCTCGGCAGCAGACTCGCCTGACTCCGCCCAGTTCACCGTCGAAGAGATCGCCGTCGCCGTGTATGAGGCGGCTGCGCAGGGCAAGCGTTGCATGGCCCACGCGCAGAGCAATCGCGGGATCAAGAACGCCATTCAGGCAGGCATTGCCAGCATCGAGCACGGCATCTATCTGGACGATGAGGCGATTCAGATGATGCTCGAACGAGGCGTGTACCTCGTGCCAACGCTCATCGCGCCGCAGGATGTCATTGACGCCGCCGAGGTCAACCCCGGCAAGCTTCCCGCCTACGCCGTGGAGAAATCGAAGCACGTTGTCGATTCGCATCGCCAGAGCTTCCGCATGGCAGTCGAGGCGGGGGTGAAGATCGCCATGGGCACAGACACTGGCGTCGGCCCACATGGCGGTAACGCGCGCGAAGTGGAGCAGATGGCGCGCTACGGCGGGATGGCTCCGATGCAGGCGATAGTCGCCAGCACTCGAACGTCGGCGGAACTGCTGCGGCTCGACGGCCAGACTGGCACGCTCGCGGCTGGCAAGCTCGCCGATATCTTGCTCCTGGATGGCGACCCGCTCGCCGACCTCGGCATCCTGGCGCAACCTGAGCGAGTGGCGATGGTCCTGAAGGCAGGCGCAGCCGCCCGCGACCGCGTCTCCGCCCGCGCGACCCCGCGGTAGAGCATCGCGGGCGCGTCTCAACACCGCGCTCCATTCGCGCCGTCGTCCAATGGTGGGGCCAATGGGGGCGAAAGGCGCGCGGACACCAGAAACAAAACGTCAGCCCCTCCCATCGAATGATGTGGAAGGGGCTGTCCTGGCTGGGCGCGCCAGCGAGATAGACTAGCGGATGCGATTGATCGTCTTGCCCATGAAGCGGCCAAAGAGCTTGTACGCGAACTTGCGCAGGAAATAGCGCTCGATGCGCTTGGGATCGCCGCTGGAGACCGCCTCGGCCATGTAGATGGCGCTATCGACCTTGTGGGCCTCGCGCATCGCGTGGTGTTCCTCAGCGGCGGCGTGTTTCACGGCATGCCCGGCGCCATGATGCTCGCTCTGCTTCCCCTGGCTCATCTGCTCGCCTCCTCGTTCTACAGTGACGCCTCGTCAGATGGCGACGGCGCCGATCATCGCGCGTCATGGCGGATGACCACTGCTCGCATCGTAGGCAAGCGCCCAGCCCATGTCAAACCAGCCGCCGTTCGGGCTGACCCAATCGGCGATCAGTGGCGGCGAGAGAGCTAGCCCGAATGGCTACCCCTGCGCCTGGCGCGCGGCGAAGACGTTGCCGACCCGCCAGGCTTGGGCCAGGCGTTGTCTCCGCT
>DASVWQ010000091.1:0-5453 GCA_036393135.1 Ktedonobacterales bacterium | reverse complement strand
GTGCTGCCGTTCCTGGGCTGTGTTGGGGCGTCGCTGGCGCTTTCGGCGCTCGTCAACCTCATCAACGTCATCCAGGCGGCGGGCGGCGTGGGCATTGTCTCCGCCGCGACCGACGACATCAGCGTGACGCTCGGGCTGCTGGGCTTCCTCGTGCCAATGGCGCTGGCGATGTCGGCGCGGGCGCTGCCGCTCTACGCCGGGCTGGAATCTATCCCGCAGCGCATCCTCTGGCCCACCGCGTATGTCTATGCGGCGGGGCTGGCGCTGGCGCTGCTCGGCATGCTGGGCGAGACGGGCGGGCCGTGGCAGAGCGCAGGCTTCGCGCGGGTCGAGGGCCTGGGCCTGGCGGTCATCGGCCTGACGCTGGTGATCTTCATCGGCTATCTGGGGCGGCTGATGGGCGCGCGTGGACGCCTGCCCGCACGGGTCCGCGACCTTGCGCCGCAGCCGGAGCAAGCCGCCCGCAACTACACACGCCACGTCTCTGCGGAGCGCGCGAAGTTCGGCCCCTACGTCGCGCTGATCGGCAGCGCCTACGCCTGGGCCTTCGTGGCGGGGCTGCTCTTCGCAATCGATGGCGTGGCGCTGCTGCTGGGCGCGCTCCCGCCGATCACGCTGGACGCGGCCCGCCACAGCATTGCGGTTGGCTTCATCGCGCTGCTGCTCGCGGGCGTCTCCGTGCGGATGATCCCCGGCTTCTCCGGCGGATCCATCAAGGCGCCCCGACTGGTCGAGGCGCTGCTCTGGCTGGGCAACGGCGCGGCGCTGCTGCGGGTTGGCTCGCTGGTCGCGCTGCCCGCGCTGGCGGTGTTCGGCAGCGGCGGCCTGGACCTCGACAACCTGCTCTTTGGCCTCTCTGGCCCGCTGGGGCTGACCTTCGCCATCATCCTGGCCGTCACGCTCTGGCCCGCACTGCCGCTGCGCCCCGCGACCACCTCCGCCAACACCCCGCCAGACGCGGGCTAGCGGGCGTGCGCCGCCAACCACGCCAGGATGTCGGCCATCGCCTGCGGATCCAGGATAGCGTCGGGCGCGTTGTAGCCCGCCGCGACCTCGGCGGCGGGTAGCTCCGCGCGCGGTCTTGGCTCCCGCTTCAGGACGTGGTTGGCGTCCTCCGGGAAGAGGAACGTCACATTAGCGTGTCCAGCGGCGGCGCGCTGGAGCGGCTCGCCATCCGCCTGCCAGTCCACCTGAATGTCCTTCTTGCCGAGAACCACTAGCGTCGGAATGTCAATGCGTGCGAGCAGGCTGGCCGCGTCGGCGCTCCACAACTCGCGGGCGAAGGGCAGGTTGGCGGGCGTCTCGAGCGCCTGGAGGAGCATCTGGACGCCCTGTGGCAGCGCGGGGTCGGGCGCGACCGGCTCGCCCGCCTGGAAGCGCGCGATGGCCTGATCGTAGAGCGCCAGCAGCGCGTCGCCATCGGGCAGGGCCGCCGCCTGCTCCGCGAGTTGCGAGCGCGCTACCGCGCCAACCGCGCGTCCCGGCGCTCCGATCAGCACGAGGCCCGCGAGCGGGATAGCAGGCTGCTGGAGCTGATAGTTCAGCGCGTGGAGCGTCCCCTCACTATTGGCCAGCGCGAAGACGCGGTCGCGGCGGATGTCGGGCCGCGCCGCCAGCTCGCGGATGGCCCCGGCCAACTCATCGACGTGGCTGCGCATGCTCAGCTTGCCGATCAGATGCGCCATGTTCTCGCGCGCGTGCGGCCCCGAAGCGCGCTTATCATAACGCAGCGAGGCGCATCCCGCCCTGGCCAGCGCATCCGCGATCAGGCGGGCGCTGCCATTCGTCCCCGGCAGCAGCGGCGAGTTCCAGTCGCGGTCGGTCGGCCCACTGCCCGCCACCATCACCACGCCGGGGAATGGTCCCGCGCCCGTCGGCCTGACCAGCGTCGCGTACATGATGGTATCGTCCAGCGGCCAGGAAACTTCCTCGCTCTGGGGCGTCGCTTGCTGCTCGCTCATCTTCAGCATTCTCCCGCGAGCGCCCGCGAGCGCCCGCTACCCCGCGCCGTTCAGCAGGTCACGCAGGACGGTGGCGTCGTTGTGCTCGGTTTCGCGGGCGGCAAACACCAGCGTCACCTGTCCCCGTGCGCAATGCTCACGCAGGGTCGCCAGCGCCGCCTTGCCCGGCTCCTCCTGTAGCTCGGCCAGGTAGCGACGGCGGAACTCGTCATACTTCGCGGGGTCGTGGCCGAACCATGCGCGCAGTTCGGCGCTCGGCGCGATGTCCTTCAGCCAGAGATCGAGGCGCGCGTTGGCCTTCGAGACGCCACGCGGCCAGAGCCGATCCACCAGGATGCGCTCGCCATCCTCTGGCGCGGGCGGCTCATAGGCTCGCTTGATCGCTACTTTCCACTGTTTCGTCGCTGGCATATGCGTATCCCTCCGGCGCTCAGAAGCCCTTGACCGCACGGCGCGGCCAGAGCGCAATCAGCAGGGCGATCAGGAAACCCGCCAGGCTGACGGCGGCGATGCCCCAGAGTTGCGTCGTCTTGCCGGAGAGCAGCTCATAGAGCGCCGTCGTGATGAGGAAGAGCTGTGTAATCATGATCGCGCCGACGAGATAGACCTGCGCCTGCACGATGGCCACGCGCCCTACCGATCCGCGAGAGTCTGGCCCTGGATGTGGCCCACGCTCGTCGGAACCCGGGCGCCGCGCGATGGGGTCGTCGAGGTTGGCGGTACGGCGGCGCAGCATCAGCTCACGCTGCGCGTCGCTGAGCCGCGTGCCGCCGGGAATCTCATGTTCTTCGCTGGGGACGGAACTTTGGGGGTCGCTCACCGTTCCTCCTCCTTCACGGCATAGATGGTGTCACCCCGGACATCCAGCTCAATGGTCGACAGGGGGCGCGTTGGGGGGCCACCCAGCACCTCGCCGGTGTAGGCGTCGAAGTGGCCTTCGTGGCACGGGCAGTAGAACTGCTGGTTGTCGGGCGTGTAGAGCACGGCGCACGAGAGATGGGTGCAGACATCGCTATACGCCACCATGCCCCTGCCGGGCAGGTTCACGATGATGCCATCGGCGAAAGCGTCAGGATAACTGAAGACTTTGTAGCCATTGACCGGGATCTCGCCAAGCTGGGCGATGGGGACGAGGCGGCGCACGGTTGGCGAGTTGAGCGCGCCCGCCAGCGCGACAGCGGCGCTCGCCAGGAAGAGGGCGCCAGAGCCAGCCACCAGAAAGCGCAGGGTGTCACGCCGCGTGATCAGATCGTCGGCGCTCCAGTGATAGGGAAACTCCTCCTGCCACTGCTGCCGTATGCGCCGTCTGAGGGGCAGTCGCGGCGGAGTTGGCCCGCGCATCGAGTTCTCGTCGGAGGCGCGGGTCGCGTCAGGGACTTCGATCTCTTCGTCAAAGCCACTCACCAGATCAGGCGCGCTCTCATCGTCTGAATACTTCGCCATAGCTCTCTATCCTCATCATCTGCGTCAACAGCGTCAACATCTGGGCCGCGCGGGCTAGGGGCGGGCAGGCTCGCGCTCCGGGGCAGGCGGCGCAGGCTTCGGCTGGGCGGGCGGCGTGCGCGGCGCCCACGGCGATGGCGGCGCCTCACGCTCCGGGATGCCTGCCGTCTCAGCTTCCACCCACGCCGCCGTCTCGTTGGCCAGCGTCGGCTGTGGCAGATCGCTCAGATTGCCGTGGCTCGCCTCTACCGCCAGCGCCATCAGGTCGAGCGCGTCGTCCTCCTCGCGCATCACGACGTAGTTGCGCGTGCGGATACGCTGCTGGCCGAAGTAGAAGACATTGACCGGCTTGGCGCCCTGTGCGCCGCGCCCCGCCTGCATGAACTCCTCATAGGTGCCATAGAAGATCGCCTGGGTCGGGCAGACTGAGGCGCACATCGGCGGCTTGCCCAGGCTGGTACGGTCGTAGCACAGGTTGCACTTACGCATGTACGAGCCAGAGGTGTCGAACTTCGGCACGCCGAACGGACAGGCATAGACGCAGTTGCGGATGTTGATGCAGCGTGACTCATCGGCCTGATGCACCACGCCATCCGGGCTGATGAGGATCGCCTGGGCCGGGCAGACCTGCGCGCACGGGGCCACCGGCTCCTCGCAGTGCATGCAGAGCGTTGGCGAGGTCGCCACCGTATTGCCGCGATTGATGTAGTCGATATAGATCATGCTCTGGCCCTTGTGCGTGTCGCACTCGCGGCAAGCGGTCACACACGAACGGCACCCGATGCAGCGCGACGGGTCAAGGAAGATGCGCTTGACTGCCATGCTCCGATTATCCTCCTCACACGAGAGACAGCGAACAGATGAACCCCGCGCGTGTCACGAGACGCGCGGCCCGACCGCGCCGCCTGCGCTCGGCAGCCCGTGGCGGGCCTTGCGCGCCTGCTCCAGCAGCTTCGGGTCGAACTCAGCGGCCCACTCTGGCGGGCTGACCGCCTTGGCCGCCGCCGCCGCGCAAACCTTGTATTCCGGTATCTTGTTCATCGGCTCCAGCACCGGATTCGTCAGGATGTTCGCCGCCTGCGTGTGGCCATAGTGGTAGGGGATGAAGAGCGTATCGGGGCGGATCGAGCGCACCACGAGCGCAGGCGCCGTCAACTCGCCGCGCCGCGTACGCACCGTCACCCAGTCGCCGTCGGCGATGCCCAGCCGCTCCGCCGCCGTCTCGTGCATCTCCACCCAGGGACACGGCGCCATCTCCAGCAGGAAGGGCGTGCGCCGCGTCTGGTTGCCAGAGAGATAGTGGTAGACGACGCGCCCGGTCGTCAGCACCATCGGATACTCATCGTCTGGCTCCTCGGCGGGCGGCAGATAGGTAATCGGGTTGAAGCGCGCCTTGCCATCGGGGAAGCCAAAGGTGTCCTCGTAGAGGCGCGGGGTGCCGGGGTGATCCTCGCTGGGGCACGGCCAGAAGATGCCGTTCTGCGCCTCGATGCGCTCATAGGTCATGCCGTAGTAGTCGCTGTGCGAACCTTTGGTGGCGATTCGCACCTCCTCGAAGATGTCGCGCTGGCTGCGATAGGGGAAATACTGGCCCTTGCCCAGCCGATTCGCCAGGTCGCAGACAATCTCCCAGTCCAGGCGCGCCTGCCCTGGCGGATCCACGGCCTTGTTGTACTTGATGACGCGCCCTTCGAGGTTGGTGACCGTCCCCTCGTCCTCCGCCCAGGTGTTGCCCGGCAGCACGATGTCGGCGAGTTGCGCTGTCTCCGAGAGGAAGAAATCGCAGACGACGAAGAGATCGAGGCCGCGCAGCGCCCGCTCAGTCGTGTGCTGGTCAGGCAGCGAGACCATCGGGTTCGAGCAGATCATGAAGCAGGCGCGAATCTCCTCGCGCTCCATCGCCGGGATCATCAGCGTGGCAGGATAGCCCGCGTGGGGAATCGAGCTTTCCTCCACGCCCCAGACCGAGGCGATATAGGCGCGATCGGCGGGGTCCTCGATGCTGCGCTCGCCGGGGAGCTGCGAGGCCTTCTGCCCCATCTCGCGCCC
>DASVWQ010000090.1:0-2735 GCA_036393135.1 Ktedonobacterales bacterium | reverse complement strand
CCAGAACATCATGGTGCTGCGGTTTGGCAATGGCATCTTCGAGCCGATCTGGAACCGCCGCTACATCGACCATGTGCAGATCACCGTCGCCGAGGCCATCGGCATCGAGGGGCGCGCCGACTACTACGAGCAGGCGGGCGCTATCCGCGACATGGTGCAGAATCACATGATGCAGGTGCTGACCCTGACCGCGATGGAGCCGCCCGTGACCTTCGGCGCCGACTCCGTGCGCGACGAGAAGGTGAAGGTGCTGCGCGCCATCCCGCCGCTTGGTGAGACGGAAATCTCCTACGACACCGTACGCGGGCAATATGGCTCCGGGCTGGTCGCCGGCGATACCGTTCCGGGCTATTGTGAGGAAAAGGGCGTAGGCGCCCACTCGCAGACCGAGACGTTCGTTGCGGCCAAGCTGATGATCGAGAACTGGCGCTGGGCGGGTGTGCCGTTCTACCTGCGCACCGGCAAGCGCCTGACCAAGCGCGTCACCGAGGTGGCGATCCAGTTCAAGCGCCCACCGTACCTGCTCTTCCAGGGGCCAGCGGCGCAACAGATGGCGCCCAACGTCCTCTCGATGCGTATCCAGCCGAACGAGGGCATTACGCTCCAGATCAGCGCGAAGGTGCCGGGGCAGGAGATGCGGCTGCGCACCGTCAACATGGACTTCCTCTATGGTAGCTCGTTCGGTGTAGAGCCACCAGAGGCGTATGAGCGGCTGCTGCTCGATGCGATGCTTGGCGACTCGACGCTCTTCACCCGCATCGACGAGACCGAGCTGGCCTGGACCCTGGTCGATACCATCGTGCGCGACTGGAAGGCCAGTAATACTCCACTCTCGCAGTATGAGCCGGGGACGTGGGGACCGAAAGAGGCCGATACGCTGATCGAGCGTGACGGCAGGACGTGGAGGCGGCTATGACACAAGGGTCACAGCTCACAGACAGCATGCGCCTGGTCGAGCCAGACGCTATCGAACGCGAACTGGATAATCTCTGGCGTGAGAACAACGCCGCCGCGCTCGCCGCTGGCGGTCACGCCGACGCCCGCAGCAGCGTCCTGACGCTGGTGGTCTACGCCAGCGGGGAGCCAGCCGCCGCGCAGTCGTTGCAGGCCATCCAGACGCTGACCACCCAGCATCCCTCGCGTAGCATCGTGGTCATGCCGACCGCCGCGACCCAGAGTGGGCGCCCGCTCGAAGCCTACATCCGCACCCGCGCGACCTCCGCGAACGGCATGACCACCTATGGCGAGGAGATCGTGCTGGCCGCGACACAGGACGCCTCGCGCCACCTGGCCGGATCGATCCTCCCGCTGATCGTTTCCGGCCTGCCCGCATTCCTGTGGTGGGAGGGTACGCCGCCCTGGAATACCGAGATCTTCGAGGCGACGCTGGACGGCTTCGACCGCGTGCTGGTGGATACTGGCTACATGTCGCAGGCTGACCAGAATCTGCTGGCGCTCGAAGACCTCGTGCGACGCAAGCGATCGAGCGTCGCCATCAGCGACTTCAATTTCACGCGCTTCAATCCGTGGCGCGAACTGGTGGCGCAGTTCTTCGACTCGGAGGACCAGCGCGCCTACCTGGCCGGCATCGACCATGTGACCATCGAGTACGCGGCGGGGACCGAAGATGGGCCGACCAATCCCACGCAGGCCTATCTCTTCGCGGGCTGGCTGGCCGCGCGCCTGGGCTGGCGTCCGCTCAGCGCCGCCACCGAAGTGACGACCGACGGCCAGCGCGAGCATACGCTGCTGGACAGCGCAGGCCACAAGATCGCCCTGGAGCTAAATCCACGCTATGGCGTCACGCTCGGCGCCTGGCTGGAGATCGTCGCGGCGAACGATCCCGCGCATAGTCGCGCGGCCGTCGCGCCCGGAGCGCTGATGTCGGTACACCTCCGCTCGACGCTGAATGGCGCACGCGCCTCGTTCGCGGTGGCGCGTGAAGCCGACCTGCGCAACGCCTCGACCCACTGCCAGGTCCCATCCGGCGCCATCCCCTCGCAGACGGTCCACCTGCCGACCCTCGGCGAACTCTCCGCGCTGAGCCAGGAGTTGATGCGCCTGACGCACGACACGCTGTTCGAGGAGGCGCTCGCCGCGATTGCCCCCGCCCTGGAGCCAGCCGTGAGGAGGGTCCGCCGATGAGCGCCCCGCAGACCCCGCGTGGCCGTGTGGAGCGCCACTCCAACGCCGACGCCACAGCGCAGGCCGCCGCCGAGCTATTCGCCGCGCAGGCGCGCATCGCCCAGGCTCAGGGGCGTGACTTCCGCGTCGCGCTCTCCGGCGGCTCGACCCCGCGCGAGTATCACGCGCTGCTGGCCGCAAACCCCTTGCGCGAGCAGGTGGACTGGTCGCGCATCCAGTTCTTCTGGGGCGATGAGCGTTGCGTGCCGCCCAACAGCCCCGACAGCAACTTCGGCATGGCGCGCGAGACGCTGCTGCGGCATGTCCCCGTCAGCGAGGCGCAGATTCACCGCATGCGCGGCGAGGACGACCCCGCCGAGGCGGCCCGCGCCTACGAGGCCGAGGTGCGCGCGGTCTTTGACGCGGCGGCGGGTGACATCCCGCGCTTCGACCTGATCTTCACGGGCATGGGGACGAACGGCCACACGCTCTCGCTCTTCCCTTATACGAAGGCGCTCACCATCACCGATCGGCTGGTGACGGAGAATGCCGTGCCAGAACTGAATACGACGCGCATCACCTTCACCACCACGCTGACCAACAACGCCGCG
>DASVWQ010000089.1:0-4440 GCA_036393135.1 Ktedonobacterales bacterium | reverse complement strand
GAGACGCGCCCCGATTGCGTCTGGAGCGTCGCGGGCGGCTGCGGCAGCGCGTGGGTCTGGGCGTAGCGCGCCAGGATCGCGTCGGTGTTGTCCTTGGACTCCTGGACGTTGGGCTGGTCGAAGGCGTTGATGCCCATCAGCGCGCCCGCAACCGCCGTCGCAAACTCCCAGCGGAAGAACTCGCTGGCGATGTCCGCCGTGTCGCGCAGGCGCAGGCGGATGACGGGCTGCCCGGCGGCCTCCAGCGTGGCGATGGCGTCGTCCTGCGCGGTGTCGAAGCCCTCGTCAGTGCGCAGATAGGCGAAGATGCGGTCATCGCCGTAGGCGGTGGGCGCGCCCAGCGCCTCACCTTCCACGGGAAGGATACCCTTGCCCTCCTTGCCGGTGCTTTCCGCGAGCAACTGCTCCAGCCAGTAGCCGAAGGTGGCGAGGGGCGGCGAGACGACGATGGTCACTTTGTCGCGCCCGCGCTGCTGTCCGGCGCCGAGGATGCTCCCCAGCCAGACGCCGGGATGCTGGTCGGCGGGCGTTTGCGCCGCGCAGGCCGCGCGCATCGCGTCGGCGCGGTCGAGCAGCTTCGCCACGTCCACGCCGATGATCGCCGCCGGAACCATGCCGAAGAACGAGAGCGCCGAGTAGCGTCCACCGATGTCCGAGGGGTTGCGGAAGATCGCGCGGAACTGGCGCTCCTGGGCCAGCGTATCCAGCTTCGTCCCAGCGTCGGTGATGGCGATGAAGTGCGCGCCCGCGCGAGCGTCGTCGCCATTCACCAGCGCGAGGACCTTGGCCTCGAAGAACTTGTACTGCGAGAGCGTTTCCAGCGTGCCGCCCGACTTCGACGCGACGATGAAGGCGGTGTGGGCGAGGTCGATCACGCGCTCGATGGCGCTGATGGTCGCCGGATCGGTGGAATCGAGGACGTGGAGGTTGGGCAGGCCCGTGCCAACGCCAAACGTCTCGCGCAGCACCTCTGGCGCGAGGCTGCTGCCACCCATCCCCAGCAGCACGACATCGCGCATGCCGTCGGCGCGCAGGCTGTCGCGCAGGTCGTTCAGGCGGGACAGCGCGTCGCGGATGGTGTCCGTGACAGTGAGCCAGCCGAGGCGGTTGGTAATCTCCTGCTGCTGCGCCGGATTCGGCTTCCAGAACGCGGGGTCCTTGTCCCAGACGCGCTGGGCGAACCGCTCGCTCTGGGCGCGGCTGAGCGTCGCCTCTACCGCGTCCGCCAGCGGGCCGAGGTTGGCGCTCCCCGTCAGCGCGTCAGCCGAAGCGGCGGTGGGCGCGGCCTCGGCGGCGAGCGTCGCGGTCTTGCGCGCGGTGCTGTCGAGCAGGGAGGTGAAGGAATCGGCGAAGGACTTCACGCCATCCAACTCGAGCTGCTTCGTCACCTGGTCGATGTCGATGCCCGCATGCGCCAGGTCTTGCATCGTGGCATGGGCCTGGAGGTAGTCGCCTAGCGTGATCGCCGCGACGCCGTGGTCCTGGAAGGCGACGATGGTGGCGGGCGGCATGGTGTCCACCGTCTCCGGCCCGATCAGCTCCTCCACATAGAGGACATCGCGGTAGGCGGGATTCTTCGTGCTGGTGCTGGCCCAGAGACAGCGCTGTGGCTGCGCGCCCGCCGCCCGCAGCGCTGCGAACCGCTCGCCGTGGAAGATGCCCTCATAGAGCTCATAGGCCAGCCGCGCGTTGGCGATGGCGGCCTTGCCCTGTAGCCCGCGCAGCTTCTCCTGCTCGGCGTCGTCGCTGGTCGCGGCGATCTTCGCGTCGAGCTGCTTGTCCACCATCGTATCGACCCGACTGACGAAGAAGCTGGCCACCGAAGCGACATCAGCTACCGGCTTGCCCTCGGCCAAGCGCCGCTCCTGCCCGCGAATGTAGGCCTCAGCGACCTGCTTGTAGATCGCTAGCGAGAAGATCAGCGTGATGTTGATGTTGACGCCCTCGTAGATCATCTCTTCGATGGCCGGGATGCCCTCAGCGGTGGCTGGAATCTTGATCATGACGTTGGGGCGGCCAACCGCCGCGAAGAGGCGGCGCGCGTCGGCGATGGTGCCCCGGGTGTCATTGGCGCGGTCGGGCGCGACCTCCAGGCTGATGTAGCCGTCGTGGTGGTTCGTGCGGTCGTAGGTCGGGCGCAAGATGTCCGCCGCCCGCTGGATGTCTTCGACGGCGAGCGCCTCGAAGATGGCGCGGGGATCGCGCTGCCCCTGGGCGACCAGCGCCCGCAGCGCGTCATCGTAGTCGTCGCTGCCCTCGATGGCCTTCTCGAAGATGGTGGGGTTCGAGGTCACGCCGACGACGGCGTCCTCATCGATCAGCCGCTGTAGCTCGCCTGAGACGATCAGTCCGCGCCGGATATTGTCGTACCAGACGCTCTGCCCAAGTTCGTAGACCGCGTGAAGACGGCTCTCTGCCATGTGCTGCATGCCTCCAACGCCTGCGCCGACGCGCCGCGTCGACGGATGGGGATTAGCGGTCGGGCGCGTGCGGGGCGTCCGTTCGCGCGCTCACAGTGGCGCGCCCCATCAATTCAGTCCTCTGTTCATGTGTACATTGTCGTGTGGTCGTGGGTGGTCGCACGCTAGCCTGGCGGCTCCCTTCCCCGCGTGACGGCTCGCCGCGTCGTGTCGTTCTGCGTGCCACGGCTGGTGGCGCGGACTCCCGCGCTCTCATTGTATCGCGTGGCGGCGTATCGCGTGGCGGCCTGCGCCCGGCGTCATACAGCGCGGCTCGCCTGGGGTCGCCACTTGTGGCCGCGAGGGGCGCGGACCAGCGGCGGCGCTGGGGCGCGGTCGAGGTGGGCCAGTTCCGCCCACCGTAAGGTAGTGTAGCAGTCAGCCGCGACCAGTCGCAAGCCGCCTGGCGCGGGGAAGACAAGGGAGCGGCGCCCACCAGAATTGGCCGGACGTGTGAGCTAGCAGACTTGTGGTAGATGGCCATGATACGCGATACTATACAAACAGAAGGGGGAAGCCGCAGCGTCCATTCTTCTGTTCCGTCGCCACTGGCTTCGGAACATTGCCGATCATACCAGCAATTATATCACATTGTGACGCTGCCCCCGCGCGTCGTCGCGCTCTGAACCCTGGGTGTTCCTTCCGCCCTTCTCGTCCGTTGGATGTTAGATATATATCTAACCCCAGCCGCCGGAGGGGATTGTTTGCGTCATGCGTGTCCCACGAGTGAGTGTCCCGTTTCTCGCACGCGCCGCGCGGAGGCGGCGCGATAATCCAGCCGTCAGTCATCACCAGCGCGCCATCGCGTCCGCGCGGCGCGTGCGCCGCCAGACGCGCCACAACCGACAGCTACTCGCGCCCATCGCGCTGGTCCGCCAGGCGGTCTTTTCCCGCCCGCTCTGGCGCATCGGTCGCGCGCCAGTGGCGCCCAGCGTCTCCATCGCGCCCGCTGTGGATGTGACACTGGAGCTGCCCGCTGGCGGCTCCTCCGCGCGCCACGCCATCCCCGGCGCCTCGCGCCTCACCGACGACATGCCCGCGCCGGAGTTGCGGCGGCGAGTGTGGGCGCTCTCAGCTCCGGCTATCGGCGAGCAGATGCTGGCGCTGGGCGTCGGCGTCTCCGATACCTTCCTCTCCGGCCATCTCTCGGTCTATGCCAGCGTCGTGCTGGGCTACGGCCAGGCCACGGCGGTCGCGGCGGTTGGCGCGGCGGGGCTGGTGACGTGGATCGTGCTGACGGCATTCTTCGCGGTGAATGTCGGCGTGACGGCGCTGGTGGCCCGCGCGACTGGCGCCCGCGACCCGCAGTTGGCGGAGCGGGCGGCGGGGCAGGGCATCCTGCTGGGCGTCACGCTGGGGCTGGCGCTGGTGGCGTTGGCCGTGCCGCTGGCGGACCTCATCATCGAGGCCATCGGCGTGAACGGTCAGGTGGCCGATCTCGCCGCGCAGTTCATCCGCGTGTCGAGCCTGGGGTTGCCCGGCGCGGGCGTCGCCTCGGCCTGCACAGCGGCGATGCGTGGCGCGGGCGACACGCGACGACCGGTGCTGGTGATGCTGCTGGTCAACGGCGTGAACGTCGTGGCCTCATGGCTGCTGCTGAATGGCGAGCCTGCGCTGGGCATCCGGCCCGTCGGGGTGGTTGGTTCGGCGATAGGCGCCGCGACTGGCTGGACGCTGGGCGCCGCGTTGGCGCTCTGGCTGCTCAGTCGCCGCCATCCGCATGCGCCGAGGCTGTCTCGCGCCGCGCTGCGCTTCGATTCCAGCGTGACAGGGCGCGTGCTGCGCATCGGTCTACCCTCGGCGGCGGAGTTGATCGTTTTCCAGATGGGCGTGCTGACCTTCAACCGGCAGGTGGTGCAGCTTGGCGCGACGCCCTACGCCGCCAACGTCACCATCAACACCGTCGAGAGTCTGGGAACGCTGCCCGCGTTCGGCTTCAGCGTGGCGGCGACGGCGCTGGTGGGGCAGGCGCTCGGCGCGG
>DASVWQ010000088.1:0-7336 GCA_036393135.1 Ktedonobacterales bacterium | reverse complement strand
GACCTGCTCGACGGCAAGAAGATCGACATGCCGCAGACGGCAGGCGTCAACATCACCTTCAAGCAGGCCCCGAAGGCGGCGAAAGCCAGCGGGGCGGGGCAGTTGTCGCTGTTGGGCGACGAGTAGAGAGGAATGATAGCGATGGAACGTTGGGAGTACATCCACGTCACTTTCAAGAATGACACGCCAAAGGGGGTGGCGGAACAACAAGACGTATGGCGCGCCTCGTGGAAGGATGGAACGACTCCGAGGTTGTTACAGGGTTCATTCCAAGACGTGTTAATAACTCTAGGCGACGATGGTTGGGAACTAGCGCAGTTTGGCATATTTGCGACAGTTGACGCGATCTTCAAGCGCCGCAAGCCCTAGCGCATCGTCTCTCGCACACACCCGCTGGCCTGGGGCGCCGACTATGCGTCGCCGTTGTTCGCGTCGTCGCGCGCGGATTCGATGAAGAGCGACGGTTGGCGGCGACGCAGCGCGTCCTGTTCGAGGCGTTGTTGCTCGCGCTGCTCGACCTGCCGGATGCTCTCGGCTGGCGTGGGCAGCTCTTCGGGCATTGTTCCGCCCAGGTCGGCGATGGTCTTGCGCACCGCCTGGCCGACGGTATAGTGCGTGCGGTTGGCGTCGCCCTTGTTGTCCACTCCCTCGCGCCGCATCTTGGCCTCCGCCTGGGTGATCCTGAACCAGTTGGCCGCCAGCTCCTCTGAACCCATCCAGTCCAGCACGTGCTCGCCCTTCGCCAGACCCTTGCGCGCGGCGATGTCGCGGGCCGTCTCGCCAGCGTAGAGGCCCTTATAGCCCCAATCCTGAAATATCGCGAAGTCGCGGTTTGTGCTGATGCCAGCGGAGCTGACGGTATCGGCGAGATTGCGATTTCGCTCGGCGACCTCGCCACGCAGGAGTTGGCGGCGCTGATCCTCGTCCAGGCCAGCGGCGGCTTCATCGAGGCGCTGCGCGCCCACCTGCGCCAGCCACTGCTTGACCGGCTCGGCCTTGGGGCTTGGCACGCTCTGGATGATGCGCAGCATGGTCTCTACATCGGCGGCGTCGGTCGCGTACTTCTTGCCATCAAGGGGCGAGCGCAATTTCAGTTGTACGATTTTCGCGTACAACTCACTGAAACCTTCGTCATCGTGGAGCTTGCGCTTGAGGTCGCTCCAATAGCGGCGTGGCGCTTCACTATCTGTCAGCGCCGCAATCACGTCCACCACGCTGAACCACCACTGGTCCACATGCCACTGACGACGGATCACCCGACCGCCAGTTTCGGGGATGAAGGGCGCCACTGGCCCACCTTGGTCATTCTGGTCGTTCTGGTCGTTCTGGTCATTCTGGCCATTCATAAGGTATGCGCCTCCACATGTTCGTACCGACGACCTCTACCAACCACGGCCTCGAAAACGCTTACCACTCAGGCCATCTCGTACGGCAAGTGTAGCATAAAGACAGTGTTGGAGGCGCCATGCGCGTGATGGGTGGAGGAGACGCTGGCGCCCGCGCAGGATTGACACCGTTCGGGCGCTGGCATACACTTCCGCCACGGTTAGCAGGCTGCGGGACCTGTTACAGCCACTCCTCGGTATCGACCTGCTCGCCGCTTAGAGCGGCGGCGCCTCGTGGTGGAGAGGAGCGCTCTCGATGACCTCACTCATGGAGCCAATCGCGCACCCTCGTCGCTTTCGTCTGATCGTAGCGGTCGCCGGGAATGTGCTTGTGCTGGGGCTGATCCTGGCATGCTGCAATCCCGGTACCACGTCATCCACTCATTCGCGTGTCACTGTCTGCGCGAACGACGCGGCGCGGACGGCCGACTTCCCCGCCGACGCCTGCTTCAGCGGGACCTTTCACGCGGTCGGACAGCCGGAGTCGCTGCGTATCGCGGCGGTCGACAAGAGCGGGAACCCGCTCAAACAGCAGCAGATCAACGTGACGGTTAGCGGCGCGAATGGGCGCTCCGCGACCGCGACCACCGACGGCGGAGGGCTGGCGACGTTTACCTACACCGCCGCCAAAGCCGGAACTGACACGATCCAGGTGGCGCTGGCGAATGACAGCGCCAGCAAGACGGCGCAGCCCGCCGTGATCCACTGGCTCACGCCGCAGCATGTCACGCATCCGATCATTCTGGTGCATGGCATTCGCGAGGACGCCGCCGACTTCGCCCATCAGTTCAACCCAGGCGCGGTAACGGATAGCGACCAGCCGAGCGACGCGACGGAGCAGACCTGGACCGGGCTGATCGAGGCGCTGAAGCTGGTCTACGATCCCACATCGATGGAAACCTTCTGCTACGTAGACGACCCGGCGTGGGTGACGGCTCCCGGCGCGTGTCCAGGCGTCGAGACGGCTGGCTGCAATACGACGCTGCCGGTGGGGAGCGCCACGCCAAACGCCTGCGCCAGTCAAAGTTCGGTCGATCTGAACGCGGTCACGCTCGCGCATGTCATCTCGGACCTCAGCGCCAGGAACGGCGGCAAGAAGGTAACGCTGCTCGCCTACAGCATGGGTACCGCCATTGTGCGCACGTTCCTCGCGGGCTGCCTGACCTCGACTGCTCCAAACGACCAGCAGGACTGCGCAAACAGCGGTCAGCTCGTGGACAACGCCTTCTTCCTGAATGGCGCGCAGCAAGGCTCGTGGCTGCTCACGCTCAAGCGCGGCCTGGACCCGGCGACGCTGACAGGCGCTGGCATTCCCGCCGCCGCCAACTCGCCCTTCACCTCTGTCCTGCCGCTAATCGCCCAGGGCGTCAACGGCGCCATCGGCGCCAAGCTAGGCCTCAATCTCAACAACGGAGCCGAGACCGATCTGGAGCCACAAAGCGCGAACATCCTCGCGCACAACAGCGTACAGCCCGCTGCCGGCGTCAACCTCTATACGTTCTACGGCGACATCGAACTGAGCATGTCGGTGAACTTCTACGTGTACACGCTTCCGGCGACGGACACGCTGCCACTGGGCGACCTGGTGATGCTGGCGCAGGACGATAACCCGCTGTCCTCGCCGCTCTGGGGTGGCGGCGCGCTGTGTGACAGTTGCGGGCCGCTCGTCAACGGGTATCACAGCAATGGTCGCTACCATGCCTGGGCGCTGACCCAGCGCTACGCCTTCGACATCAGCGGCCTGGCGCCTCTGCTCTCGGCGCCAGACGCGGTCTCCGCGCTGCAAGGGGCGATCAACTCCCCGGTGCAACACCTGAACGTCTCCCAGCCCGCCACGCAGTCGCCCGGCTCGCCCATCGAGGTGGCGGACGCGACGGGTCGCGCTGGCGTGGCGAAGACGGACATGCCGTATGAGATCCTGCTCACGCTGATGCGCAGCGATGGGTTGATCTAGCGGAGACAGAGGAGGCATCGGATGACACAGCCAAACAGGTCTCGCGCCCTCCGTCAGGTTCGCTCGCGGCGCACCGTGGGGCGCGCCGCATGGCCTTCAGCCTTCGTCACGCTCTGGTCCGCGATCCGGCGCGGAGCCGGCAGGCGTCCAGCGGCAGCCGCGCTACTCCTGCTTTGCGCGTCGCTCCTGACAGGCGCGCGGCTGGGCGGCGCGGCGGCAACGGGATCCAGCCAACGCCAGGTCGCGCTGCGCGTCGCCCCGCCAACCGGATTCCCCGCAACAGCGCGCTGGATCGATGTGAGTAACGGCACGTCCTTCACGCTCGCGCTTCAGGCGGGCGCCGCGACCAGCCTGGCGGTGGAGGGCCATCGCTTCACCTTCACCACACCCACAGGCGATCAGGTCCAGGGGTCGCTGACCATCGCGAAACTGGCGGATGGCTCATACACAGAGCCTACTCCGAACAGCGCTCCGGCGGGAAAACTCACCTGCGCCAAGGGCGTCTTGCATCCGAGCAAGGCAACCGGAGGCGCGCAGCCCGTCACGTATACGCTGGAGACGCATTTCGACCAGTATGCGATGGTCGCGTATGCGCACATCGTGTATGCGTTGGCGCGCGACGCGCAGGGATCGGCGGCCGTCTGCGCGGGTCAGACGGGCCAGGGCGGTGAGCAGACGTTCGAGATGCTCTCGGGATGTGACACAAACACCTGCGCCAGCCCGGTCGATACAGCGGGGCCGACGGTCACAGCATACGATTCGTCGGTGGTGGGCGCCGCCACGCAAGGCAATGCGCAGTCGTGGAAGAAGGTCTATACGGGCGTGTCGCGCGTGATCGCCGCGCAATATGGCGGCGACCGCTTCGGCTCGGCCATTGCGCAGCAGGCGCAGAAGAAGGGGCGCATCAAGTCCATCACGCCAACGACGACGGCTCCGCAGGTCCAGTTTGATTCGGCGGGGCAAGCCTATTTCGTCGTGACCGATGCGGTAGCGATGGATAAGGGCGGCGGCGCTACCTCGACGGTGAACGTGACCTCCTACTACCTGCTGGAATCTGGGCAGTGGGCGTTCTGGTTCTCGATGCCCGTAGGGTCGTGACCGGCAGCGAAGCCCGTCTCTGGCCACGCGCGCTGGCGGTGGCTGTGAGGCGGGCTTTGCCGTGCCTTGGCGGCATGCGGAAGCGCCCGACGCTGTGAGCGACGTGTGACCTGTGGCGAGGCAATGTGCGCGCCCTGTGACCTGCATGTCATACGCATGAATGGCGGGATACCCAACGATGGGTATCCGTGGAGGGATGAGGAGGCGCCCTCATCCACGGGAAAGGATGTGTCGCTATGTTGAGCTATTGGCTCGGAACGTCACTGTCGTTCTGGTGGCCGCTGGCGTTCGCCATCGGGTTTGGCGTGATCGCGGTGCTCGCGGTCGCCTTGACCCTTGCGCGACGCGCGGAAGAGCCATATGCGACCACGGTGGCGGCGTTGTATGGACTCGGTTTCGGCCTGGCGGCGGTGACGGAGTTCATGATGTTCCTGGACCTCGCCTTCAAGGTGTCGCTGGCGTCCGCCTTTGCGATGACGGTCGGCGTGGTCAACTTCTTCGCGGTCGCCGCGGTGGTGATCGCCATCCTGGCGGTTGGGACTGCGGCCGTCATGCAAATCAGCGAAGAGAACAGCTATCGAGCGGCGCACAGAGTCGCCTAGCGCGGCTCCCACGACACCTGCTCAAACGGCATGACGCCGCGTATCAGCGAGGGCTGGCCCATGCAACGGCCAGCCCTCATTCCGCGGAGCCGACGAAAGGGAAAGGCTTCCGATGATGATGAGAGTAAAGGAACTGCTGGGATCTCGCGGCTGGCCCTGGCCGCGCATGTCTGGCTTGCTGCTGGTGGCGGCGCTGGCGTGGGTCGTGGCTGGATGCGGAGCGAGTACGGGGCCTGGCGCCAATCCGACGGCCACCGCCACAACCCCAGCCGCCACCTGCGCGAGCCTCCTGCCCGGCTCCTCGGCGATTGACCTGCGGGCGCAAGGCTTTCTCTATCCGATGACCTATCCCCCAGACACAGTGGGCGCGGCGGCCAGCGTGACCGCCAGTGGACCCGGCCTCTTTACCGTCAGCCAGTTCACGGCCTGCACGCCAGCGACGACGGCCAGCGCGATCCAGTCATTCTACAGCGCGCAGCTACCAGCGCTTGAGCATGGCTGGTACAAGGCGACGCTCTTCCCGGCCGATGGCGGCCTGCTGACCGCCTGTAGCGCGCCGTGCTTCTGGAACCCCAAGGGCGGCGACATCTACTATCTCGTCTTCGACCAGTTCAGCGATCATGGCAATGGAGTAGTGACGTATCGCGGGCGCTGGGCGGCCTTCGACATCTCGACCCTGCCCACCTGCAACGCCAATTTCAGCGCCGCAAATACCGCCGCTCAGCGGATGGTCGATTTCGTGGGCAGCGGTGATACCGCCTTCCCGATACCGCCGCTCTCGTCGATCACTCCCGACGATGCCTCTGGCGGGTTGCGCGGCTATGATATTTGCAGCCCCGGAACGGTCGCCTCGGTGACGACGTTCCTCGCAAAGGAGGTCCCGGCGGACGGCTGGACAAAGATCACCACCAGCGATGCGCGCTGCATCAACACAGCAAACTGCTGGACCAAGAACGGGCAGGTCTGGTCCTGGGGCGCCATCAGCGACCCAACGCTCTGGATGATCAGCTACCGGCACATCTAGCCCAGGCGATAGAGCAGCCTGGAGAGCGCCGAGCCTTGTCCGCCTACACTGGCAGATAGGTGAGCATATCACGCCATTCGTCGGGTTCACTGGCAGTCCATACCAGCAACAACTCTTCAATCGCACGCGCCACTGGCAAGGTCTGGTGGAGTAGCAATACGCCAGGGCTATGCTGTCCACTCGCAAGAAAGGCAGCGAAATGCCCTGGCAGCGTGTGGTAATCGTGGCTTACCAGGATACGCCCAGACTGCGCGGCGAGCGCTCAAACCTCTGGATCAGGGAGTCCCGCAAGTCCCGCCGCATCGGCAGTCTGAATGTCGATGAGCGGCTGGCGACGGAGAAGGCCTCTGACGATCAGCGCATTGAGGTTCGCGTCGGCCTGAACGAGCGCTCGCTCATTCATAGTCGCCTACGATGCGGACTGATGGGCGCGGGCCGCCGCGAAGCGCTGGCGGAGCGTCGCATAGCGCGTGGGGTTAGCGGCTTCCGTCGCAGAGCGTTGCGCCTCGAATTGCGCAAGCCCATCCGCCATCTCCTGATCTACCTCGTCCTGATGGTCGAGGTACCAGGCGAGGGCGCCGTAGACCTCGGCCAGCCGCAGAGTGGGATAAGCCTCGCGAATCGCCTCAGCGCTCTGCCCTTCGCGCCAGAGCCAGATCAGTGACTCTAACGGCACGCGCGAGCCACGCGCATAGCGCACGCGCTCGCGCAATTCCACGTAAGCATCGTCGCTATTGCTCATCGGGATCGATCCTCCTCGCCAACAACGAATATTTCCTGTATCCTACCATGCCGCGCGCATGGCAGCGGGCCGTCATCGCATCGCCTCGCCCACGCGATAGAGCAGCTCGCCGGCATGCTCCACCCGCAGCAGGCCCTCGTCCTCGCGGTCAGCCCAGGCGCGCGGATCGATCTCGCGATAGTCGCGGTAGCCGAGGTTGATCCGCTCGCAGCGCTCGCGCGGAATGCCCGTCGCCAGCGTCACGGCGATGCGCGGCGTCTCCACGCCCGTCGCCACGTCATACGTCCCCGCGCCGCGCACATGCGTGCTGTGCGCCAGGATCATCCCCGGCACATGGCTGAAGCGCGGCCACTGCCCCAGGAAGTAGTCGCGGACGTGGTAGCCCACCGCGTCGATCAGCGCGCCGTGGGTATAGGACACCTCGGTGATGTGCGGCGCGTAGATGATGACCTCGCCGCCGTCCGCGATCACTGGCTCCGTCTTGTACATCGCCTTCGCCGCCGTCCAGAGGTCGTCGTAGTGGCTGGCAGG
>DASVWQ010000087.1:0-11629 GCA_036393135.1 Ktedonobacterales bacterium | reverse complement strand
TTGCGAGGGCAAGGGAATGACCACCTGTCCGCAGTGCCGTGGGCGCGGCAGCAAGGTCTGCCCGCGCTGCCGTGGTCGCGGGCGCATCGCCGATCCCGCCGCCGAGCGACAGGCCCGCGCCGCCAAGAGCTACGTCCAGGTACATGTGGAGCGGCTGACCCAGAACGCCGTCGAGCGGCTGGCCGACTTCTCGGAGCGCCTGCGCCAGGACTACGGCGCGCCGCTGCCGCCTTCCGCCGACTGGGCGCCGCTTGCGCCCGCCTCTGGCAAGACCATCGCCTGCCCCGATTGCGTGGACGGCAAACTGCCCTGTGTCTGCAACAATGGCAAGGTGGTCTGCGAGGTCTGCCACGGTAGCGCCTATGAGCCGTGTCCGGCCTGCGCTGGCTCCGGCCAGGTGATCCGCCAGCGCCAGATCGTGCGGCGCTTCGATACGCGCATCAACTCCAGCGTCCTGACGCCGAGCGACCCGGAGGCGGCGGGATGGGTGAACGAGAAGATGTTGAGCCGCAGCGAGGGCGAGCAGGTCTGGGAAGGCGCCGAGAGCGAGCTGAATGGCCCCACGCCCAGCGGCGCGCCCGCGAGTGTCTGGGCCGAGGCGCAGACGTTCCGCCGCGCCGTCGCCGCCCAGCCCGCCGAGGCTGCGTCTGACGCCCAATCCACCGCGCCGGGTGAGCGGCGCATCCTCTCGCGCCGGGTGCGCCTCGTCCGCACACCTGTCACCCACATCGAGTATAGCTTCGCCGGACGAATGTATGAGGCGCTGGCGGTGGGACGCGCAGGCGAGGAGCGCTTCTGGGCGGAGACGTTTCCGCCGCGCTGGAATCGCCTGAGCCGTTTCGTCCAGGCGGTCGCGCGCGATCTGGCGAACGAGACTCGGCAGCGTCCCGGCGCCGACCATCCCTACAATGGCGGCGCCATCCGTGACCGCTCGCACATCCGCATCATCGAGGAGCCGCTGGACGAGCCGCCTGACACCGCCCCCAGCCAGCCCGATGAGCCAGGCCCGCAGTCGGAGAGCTAATGCGCGTGGCGCATCTCGCCGGGCGTGATACACTGCGGGGGTGAGCGACCAGCAGACCACCCCAGGAGTGTCCACGCCGCGCGCCAGCGTCCACCACGCCGCCAGCGCCGCGCCTGCCCGCGCGCACGCCGCGCTGCTGGCATGGTACGCGCGTGAGGGGCGGTCGGGGTTGCCCTGGCGCGCTACCCGCGACCCTTACGCCATCCTCGTCTCCGAGGTCATGCTGCAACAGACGCAGGTCGAGCGCGTCATCCCGAAATACCACGCCTTCCTGGCGGCTTTCCCGACGCTGACCGCGCTGGCGGACGCCGAGACTGCCGACGTGATTCGCGCGTGGGCCGGGCTGGGCTACAACATGCGCGCGGTGCGGCTCCAGCGGATCGCGCGGCAGGCGCAGGCGGAGTACGACGGACGGCTGCCCGCGACGCTGGACGGGCTGCTCGCGTTGAAGGGCGTCGGGCGCTACACGGCGGGCGCGGTGGCGGCCTTCGCCTACGGGGCGCAGGTGGCGACGGTCGATACGAACATCCGGCGGACACTCTGGCGGCTGTTCCGGGGGATCGAGCCGGGAGCCTGGCCAGCGGGCGAGGCCGCCGCGCGCGATGCGCTGGCGCTGGCGGAATGGGCGCTGCCTGCGGGGCGGGCCTACGACTGGCAGCAGGCGCTGATGGACCTCGGCGCGACCGTCTGCGTGGCGCGGCGTCCGGCCTGCGAGCGCTGCCCGCTGCGGGCGGAGTGCGCGGCGTGGGCGGAGGTCAGCGCGGCGACGCTCTTTCCCTCCGGCGAGGCGCTGGCGCGCATCCGCGATGAGCGGGCGGGCGAGGGCGGGGCGGCGGAAGGCGCGGCGCGGGTGGCGGAGGGAGCGGCGGCCTACAAGGCTCCCGCACGGAGGGCGCGCAAGAGCGCCCAGCCCTTCACCAGCACGACGCGCTACTTTCGCGGGCGCATCATCGCGGCGCTGCGGGCGCTGGCGGCGGGCGAGGCGCTGACGCTGGGCGACCTGGGGCCGCTGGTCAAGGCGGAGTACCGCGCGGAGGACGCGCCCTGGCTGCGCGAGCTGGTCAGCGGTCTGGCGCGTGACGGCCTGGCGCGGCTGACGCCCGACGCGGCGGCTGACGATGACGCCCTGCGCGTCTCGCTGCCCTGAGTGGCGGCGCGCGGCGCGGGCGAGGAGGCGTGACGATGGACACACCAGCGAAAACGGCTGGCGGGCGGGTGGCGCCCCTGACGGTGGCCGAGGCGCAGCGGGCGGTGGACGCCTCGATTCTGGCGCTGGGCGGCTACTGGCCGCCGCTGGCGAATCTGGCGCGACTCTTCGAGGAGTGCGGCGAGCTGGCGCGGGTGGTCAATCAGCAGCATGGGCCAAAGCAGATGAAGGCGGGCGAGGCGGCGCTGGCGGCGCGCGAGGAGTTGGGCGACGCGCTCTACGTGCTGCTGGTCCTGGCGAACAGCCTGCAGGTGGACGCTGAGGAGGCGCTGCGCGAGGCGCTGGACAAGGTGGCGCGACGCATCGCCCCACCTGAGACGCCGAAGCCACAGGAGCCGGGGACACCGCCGCGCGAGACCGACCTGTGAAACCCACCGACGAACGTTCTGGCAGCGAGGAGATGGGCCACGCATGAGCGACGACCACGACACGACACAACACGAGATCGATGAGCGCCTGCTCAACGACGCAAGCGAATATCAGGCCTGCTTTGGCTGCGGGATGCGTAATCTGAACGGCCTGCGCCTCGTCTTCAGGACTGAGGGCGACCTGATCGTGGCGGAGATCACGCCCGATGAGCGGTTCCAGGGCTTCCCCGGCGTGCTGCATGGCGGCGTACTGGCGACGATACTCGACGAATCGCTGAGTCGCGCGGCGGTCTTCGCCGGGAAGTGGATGATGACGGCGCGGCTGGAACTGCGCTATCGGCGGTCGGCGCCGGTCGGCCAGACGCTGCGGGTGACGGCGCGCCCCACGCGCGTGCGCTCGCGGATGGTCTCGGCGGCGGGCGCGGTCACGCTGGCCAGCGATCCTTCAGTGGTCTACGCCGAGGCCGAGGGAACATTCCTGCCAATCACGGAAGAGTATGAGCGCGAGATGGTGACGGCGCGCCCGGAGCTGGCTGGATTCTTTGAGCGCTAGTCCTGGTAGAGCGATTGCCCTGGTAGAGAGGCGCGATATGGCGACAGACTTCATCCCCCACAACACCCCCCCTGAGATCGAGCGCGTGGAGGTCGGCCCGCAGGCCATCCCCGCGCTGATCGTGCGGCCAGCCGACCCGGCGCCCCAGGCGCGCATGCCCGCCGTGTTGATCCAGCATGGCTACGGCGCGGAGAAGTCGGACCTGTTGCCGCTGGCCAGCATCCTCACGGCGCATGGCTTCGTCACGCTGCTCCCCGACGCCTGGGGCCACGGCGAGCGCTTCCCCACCAGCGGCCCGAACTGGATGACCCAGATCACCTCGGATTACTTCATGGAGGTTGTGCGACACACGGTGGAGGACATGCGCGCCTCGTTCGACTACCTGCGCGACCAGCCCGACGTGAATGGCGACACGACGCTGGCGGGCGGCTTCTCGATGGGCGCCATCGCCGCGCTGGTCTATGGCACAGAGGATGAGCGCGTGGCGGGCGTCATCGCCGCCTCTGGCTCGCCGCTGAGCGACCTGTTGCCGGTGCGCCTCTTTGGCTCGGCGCCCCCCAGCGAGGCTACCGAAGCGTGGGCCCGCGCGCACGACGCCGCCGCCCACATCGATCGGCTGGCCCCCAAGCCGCTGCTGATCCAGCATGGCAAGGACGATGACATGGTGCCAGTGGCGGGCGCGCTGCGGCTCTACGAGGCGGCGAAACCGCTCTATGCCGAGCGCCCCAACCACCTGAAACTGATGCTCTACCCGCATACGCATCTCGTCTCCGAGCAGGAGATGCATGACGCGGTGGACTGGGCGGCGGAGATGTTCGCGTCCGATGGGCAGGCCCCGCGCGGCGAGGACTGAACGGCGCGCCCGGCGCATTCCCGTCGTTGACCCCTTCAACGGGCCTATGCTACACTCGATGAGGATACTCTGCCGCAGTGTGGCGGCGAGCGCCCAGGGACTCATGATGACGCGCCCGGCGTGGTCTGAGCGCATGGCGTCTGTGGTCAGAGAACAGGAAGGGTAGCATGCCCAAAGTCACCTTTGTCAACGAAGGCAAGACGGTCGAAGTCGAAGCGGGGACGACGCTGCGATACGCCGCGCTGGAGAACGATATTCCGCTCTATTGCATGTGGTTTGGCCTATCGAAAGTCGCAAACTGCCACGGCAACGGCCTCTGCTGGACCGACCGAGTGCGCGTCTCGCCCGCCAGCGCCGTCACCGAGCGCAACGGGCTGGAGAAGGCGATGAACCAGGTTGGCACGTTCCCGAAGAACCGCAACCCGGAGACGCGCCTCGCCTGCCAGGCGGTGGTGATGGAAGACTGCGAAGTCTATACCCGCTGCAAGCCGTCGCGCTAGGGCGCCACACGCCTGAGGAGTAACATTTCCATGCGTATCGACCGCATCTACGCCGAGGGCGAGGCGCTCAACCAGCTTCGCCGCCTCGGCTTCGAGATCAAAGACGCGCCCTACCGCGACGGCCTCTATGAGGTCTCGCATCCCAGCCTTGGCGGCGCGCGCACCTTCACGGTGGCGCAGTTGACCAACTTCGCCGAGGGTACGGCCTGCGTCGAGACGCTACTGCGCGGGGCTCCGACCACGGCCTGACGCGCTGGCGGCGGGGAAAGGCGGCTTATCCGTGCGCTTCACATCCCGACGCGGCCAACGCGCCGCTTGTGTAGTGGCCTTCGCGGCGGATGATCCCGCTGTGTCGGCGGAGGCGAGCACAGGCGCCGAGCCAATCGCGCCCGCCGTCCTCGACGTGGCGCGCCAGGCGCAGGCCAAACGCTACGCCCGCCAGCAGCAGCGCCTCTCGCTGGTCAGCTTTCTCCTGGGCGTCGCGCTGATCGCCGTGCTGCTCTTCAGCGGGCTGGGTTTCTGGCTGCGCGACGCGGTGGCCTTCGCGCCCGCCTGGCAGCCGTTCGCGGGCTGGCTGCCGCTGCGGGTGGGCGCCTACTTCCTCGCGCTGTTCCTCGCCGCCTTCATCATCGGGCTGCCGCTCTCCTATTACAGCGGTTATGTCCTGCCACGCCGCAACGGCATGTCCACGCAGACCATCGCGGGCTGGGTACTCGATGAGGTCAAGGGACTGGCGCTCTCGTTGATCTTCGAGTTGCTGGCCGTCGAGGGCGTCTATGCGCTGCTAGCGGCCAGCCCGCGCTGGTGGTGGCTCTGGGCGGGCGGCGCGATGCTGTTCGTCACCGTGTTGTTGGCCAATCTCGCGCCGGTCATCTTCCTGCCGCTGTTCTATAAGCTGACGCCGCTGCCCGATGGCGAGGTGAAGCGCCGCGCGCTGGCGCTGGCTGAGCGCGCCCATACCCGCGTGCGCGGCATCTACAGCATGAACATGAGCGCCCGCACGACCGCCGCGAACGCGATGGTGATGGGCCTGGGGACGACGCGCCGCATCATCATTGGCGATACCCTGCTCGACCGTTATACACCCGACGAGATCGAGGTGGTGGTGGCGCATGAGCTGGGGCATCAGGTCCACCGCGACATCCCGAAGCTGGTGGCGATGCAGACGGTAGCGACACTGGGCGGCCTCTTTATCGTGAGCCTGGTTCTGGACGCCACACTGCGGGCGTTCCCGCAGTACCACGGGCTGGCCGACCCCGCGACGATGCCGCTGATCGCCGCGACGCTGGGCGTCTTCGGGCTGGTGGTCCTGCCGCTGACGAACGGGTTCAGCCGCTGGGTGGAGCATCGCGCCGATGTCTACGCGCTGGAGTCCACCGGCATGACGCAGGCCTTCATCAGCGCCATGACCCGCATGGCCAACCAGAATCTCGCCGAGCTGGAACCACACCCACTGATCGAGTTCCTGCTCTACAACCATCCATCGGTCGGGCGGCGGCTGGCGTTTGGCCAGGCGTGGGAGCGGCGTCACAGCGGCGCGGCGGCCAAGTAGTGGGCTGCGGGCTGGATGTCTGGACGCTGCAATGAAAGGGTGCGCTATGGCGGCACAAGAGGAGATCACATCCCCCCGCGCGACCCTGGCGCGCCCGCGCGGCCCCTGGCTGGCGAGCTATTTGCTCGATCGGCAGGTGGTCAACTCCGAGACGCTGGCGCCGCTGGGCCGCGTCTCGGATGTCGCGCTGGACCCGGCGCGCGGACAGATCGAGGGGCTGACGATCCGGCTGGGCGATGACCCACGCGGGCTTGCGGCGCTGCGGCGCGGGGCGCCTCACCGCCGCAAGCGTGACGGCTACGTGGCGGCGGACCACATCGTCGCGCTGGATGGCGATGTCGTGCTGGTGGACGCCGATCCAGTTCACCAGTCACACGACGCCAACCCGCTCGCGGGCCTGCTCTTTCTCAACGACATCTGTGAGCGCGCGATTCTGACCAGGACGGGGCGGTCGTTGGGCGTCCTCGCCGATATCCTGCTCGACACCGAGGGGCATCTGGCGCTGGGCTACGTGGTCCAGCCAACCGAGCTGGCGACGGAGACCCTGCCACTGGTGGCGGAGGTCGCGCTGGCCGAGGCGCCGGCGCCAGTGGAGGTGGAGGAGGGCGAGGCGGCGCCGCCAGCCTATGCGCCGCCCGCGCCGAAGATGCGGCTGATTCCGGCGTCGCAGCGGGTGCGCTTCGGGCCGTCGGTCGTGATGCTGGTCAACGAAGTCGAGCCGCTCACACCGAAGCTAATCGTCATTGCGCAGGAGGCGAGCAAGGGCGGAGAGCGGCGCGGCTTCTTCCGGCGCTGGCGCAAGGCGCGCTGATGATAGGAGAGCGGGAGCGCCAGATGACGCCACGAGCGCGTGGGCGGCGCCAGTTCCGAGTCGGGGCGCCTGATGCCGGCCTGGGGCGCTGGCTACCCTTCGCGGCGACGCGGGCGCGGCGGGCCGAGCGGCGCTCGCGGCTGACCCTGGCGCAGCGGCGGCGCATCCGGCGACGCGAATCGACGGCGCGCTGGGGGAGCGTGCTATTGGTGGCGCTGGTGGCGACGGTCTGGTTCGCCCCGCCGACCCACGCGATACTCGCGCCGCCCGCGCTGTCGCGTCCGCCGGTGGCCCCGCAGATTCCCGACACGCATACACGGCCAAGCGTCCACTACACCCTGCGCAATGGCTCACTGTGGACCTACCAGAACTTGCGCGTCACCTCTGCGCGCGGCGCGCCAACCGTGCGGGCGCGGGCGGCCTTCCTGCTCGACCCGCAGACGGGCGCGCTGTACTACCAGAAGAACGCCAACGTCGCCTATCCAGTGGCGGGGCTGGCCAAGATCATGACGCTGCTGCTGGCGATGGACGCGCCGAGCCTCGACCAGCCCGTGACCATCGGGTCGGACGCCGCCGCATTCGCCAACAGCCAGAATAGCGCGATGGGGCTGCGCGCGGGCGAGCAGGTCCCGCTGCGCGAATTGCTGTATGGGCTGGTGGTCTCCGGCGGCAACGACGCGGCGTGGGCCATCGCCGACTCGGTGGGTGGCGATGAGCCAACCTTCGTAACGCTGATGAACACGCAGGCGGCGCAGCTAGGCCTCTGGCGCACGCGCTTCACCTCGCCCGCCGGCGCCAACCCTGGCGATGTCTCCAGCGCGGGCGACATGGCGCGGCTGGCGGCGCTCGCGATGGCGCGCCCCGGCGTCCAGAGCTTCACGTCGATCCGCTCGGTCGCGTTCGCCAAGACGGCGACCCACGGCGCGTACAGGCTGGTGAGCGACAACAACCTGCTTCCCAGCGGCAACTCGCCCTACCCCGGCGCGGTGGGCGTGCGGACAGGGTACACCGACAGCGCGGGCTATTGTCTGGCCTTCGCGGCGCGCAACAATGGCCATCTGCTGGTCGGCGTCGTGCTGGGCGACCCCACCGACCAGGCGCGCCTCGCCGACGCCTTCGCGCTGCTGAACTGGGCCTTCGCGCAGGAGTAGAGCCGGGTCGCCGTGCTATACTGAAGTGTGCGCGCCGCGTGATGACCCTGGCGCGCGGTGAGCAGCATCGAGCAGCGACCGGCGTGGCGCCAGACCGCCCGCGTGGGCCACCGATAGCCCCCATATTCAGGAGAAGTCAACGCTATGACCACCTCTTCCCCGGCGTCAACGGAGACGCAGGAGCAGGCGCAACCCCGTACCTACCTCAACTTCATCGGCGGCGAGTGGCGCCCTTCCACCACTGGCGCGACCTTCGACAACACCAACCCCGCGCGCCGCAGTGAGATCATCGCCCGCTTCCAGAAGTCGGGCGTGGAGGATGTGGACGCCGCGATCAGCGCCGCCGAGGCTGCGCTGCCCGCCTGGCGTGCGCTGCCCGCTCCGCAGCGCGGCGCGATCATCCTGCGGGCGGCGCTGCTGCTGGAGGCGCGGCAGGAGGCGCTGGCGCACGACATGACACGCGAGATGGGCAAGCCGCTGCGCGAGACGATGGGCGATGTGCAGACCGCCATCGACTTCGGCAAGTATGTCGCGGGCGAGGGGACGCGCGCCGAGGGCGAGACGGTTCCTTCCGGCATCAGCGACAAGATGTGCCTGACCATCCGCCAGCCGCTGGGAGTGGTGGGCATCATCACGCCGTGGAACTTCCCGATGGCGATTCCTGCGTGGAAGACCTTCCCCGCGCTGCTGGCGGGCAATACCGTCGTGCTGAAACCCGCCAGCGATACGCCGCTCTCCGCTGCGCATCTGGTGGAGATTCTCACCGAGGCCGGACTGCCAGCGGGCGTCCTTAACCTTGTCACGGGGCCGGGTAGCACACTGGGCGACGCGCTGGTGACCGATCCGCGCATCGCGATGATCTCGCTGACTGGCTCGACCGAGGTTGGCAAGCGCGTCGCTGAGCTGTGTGGCCGCGACCTGCGCCGGGTGAGCCTTGAGCTGGGTGGCAAGAATGCCATCATCGTGATGGAAGACGCCAACCTCGACGAGGTGGTGAAGGCGGTTGCGTGGGCGGGCTTCGGCACGACCGGGCAGCGCTGCACGGCCACCAGCCGCGTGATTGTCCACGAGCAAGTGGCCGAGGCGTTTACCGCGAAGCTGGCCGAAGCGGCTGAGAAGCTGCGGGTGGGCGATGGCCTGCTGCCAGAGACCGACATGGGGCCGTTGGTGAACCAGGGCCGCGTCGGCGCGGTGCATGAGTATACCGAGATCGGCCAGGCGGAGGGCGCGCGGCTGGTGACGGGCGGCCATGCGCTGACCAAGGGTGAGCTGGGTGGCGGCGCTTACTACGCGCCGACTGTTTTCACCGACGTAAAGGCGACGATGCGCATCGCCCAGGAAGAGGTCTTTGGCCCCTTCGTCTCGGTGATCCCGGTCGCGTCGTATGAGGAGGCCATCGAGGTCGCCAACTCGACAATCTACGGCCTCTCCTGCGCCATCTTCACCGAGAACGCGCGCACCGTCTTCCGCGCGATGCGAGACATCAACGCCGGACTGGTCTACATCAACGCTGGCACGACGGGCGCCGAGCCGCACCTGCCCTTCGGCGGCACCAAGCAGAGCGGCAACGGCCACCGCGAGCTGGGCCACAAGGCGGTCGAGGAGTTCAGCGAGACCAAGACGGTCTTTATCTCCTATCCCAAGGTGAAATAACGGCCCTCACCCCCCGCCCCAATAGCTCACGGAGTCCCCCTCCCACAGGGAGAGGGGGCTTTCGTGCGTTTGCAAGCCGCTCAGAGGCCGAGGGCGGCCAGCGTATCCCTGACGCCCGCGCGGCAGATAGCGAGGTACGTCTCGCCGTCGCTGGCGACAATATCCTCGGCCTCGCCAATCAGGCTGGCGATGGCGTCGGCGTCGGGGGTGGCGCCGGGATGGCGGATGCGGGTCTGGGCGGCGTAGATGGTCGCCAGCGCGTCGAGCGAGTCGGGGGCGAGGCTGACGACCTCGCGGTAGCGAAGCATCGCGGCGGCCAGCGCGGCGGCGTCCTGGTGGAAGAACTGCGCCAGTGGCCCGGCGATCTGCGCCATCAGGTCGGTGTCGTCGCAGGCGGCGCGGAGGGTCGCGGCGGCGGCGGGATCAGCCTGGTAGAGCCTGCGCTCGAAGGCCATCTCAATGAGGTTGTGCGCCTTCCAGAGGCCAAACTCCTCCACGACGCCGCAGGCCACCGCCGCCCGCGTGGCGATGGCCGCGCCACGCTGGAAAGCGTAGCCCTTGGCCGCGCCACCATCGCCATAGCTCTCGTCGCTGTACCAGTCGAAGCCGTGCGGCGCTGAGCCGTGGGTGATGACGCCGCGTGTGAAGTCCAGCAGGGCGTCGCGCCCGGCGCCGTCGGGCTGTTCGCGGGTGAAGTCCAGCAGCGTCTCGCCGGAGGTGTGCGACTGCTGATGGGTGAGCGGGCTGCCAAAGAGCATGTCGGGCCAGACGCAGCCGAGGAATGCGGCGGGGCTGGGGCTGCCGTCCGTCAGGCGGGCCAGCAACCAGCCGTGAGCGATGGGGAACATGCTACCTCCAGTGTGGGGCCGCCTCAGGCCAGGCGCGAGGGCAGACTGGCGGCGGGTGGCGTGGGCGGCGGCGGCGCGGCGGGCAATCCCTCGTGCGTGAAGCCCCAGTCGAGCAGCGTGTGCATGTCTACGATCCGCACCTGCCAGGAGGGGTCGTGCAGCACGGAACCGACGAGCAGGTGGCCTGAGCGGATCGCGGCGAAGGCCATCGTATAGCCCGCTGGCCCGGTGTAGCCCGGCTTCACGCCGATGGCGCCGGGATAGGCCGCGCGGCTGCCCGTCAGCAGGTCATTGCCCGTCAGGAGATGGTAGGCCTTGTGGGTCGCGGTGGCGGGAATGTTGTAGCTGTGGGTCGAGGTCATCTGCTCGATGACCGGGACGCGCATAGCGTCGGCGGCCAGCGCCGCCAGGTCGCGCGCGGTGGTGTAGTGGCCGGGGGCGTCCAGCCCGTGGGGATTCTCGAAGTGGGTGCGGGTGAGGCCAAGCTGCGCGGCCTTCTGATTCATCAGCGCGACGAATGCCGGGACACTGCCAGCGATGCCATCGGCGATAGCCACCGCCGCGTCGTTGCCGGAGGGCAGCAGCAGGCCATAGAGCAGGTCGCGCAGGGTCAGCTTCTCGCCGACGCTCAGCCCCATATAGCTGCTATCGGAATTGACCAGCGCGCGGGCGTCGGCGCCGACGGTAATCATCTGATCGAGGTCGCCATGCTCCACGGCGACCATCGCGGTCATGATCTTGGTGCAACTCGCCTGGGGCAACTCCTCGTCGGCATTCTTGGAATAGAGGATCTCGCCGGTGTCGGCGTCAAAGAGGAAAGCCGCATGCGCGACGACAGATGGCTCGCCGCTGAGGTCGGGCGTGGCGACCGCTCCACTGGCGGCTACAGCGGCCAACGCCCGCCCGCTCTGGCTGGCGAAGACGGCTCCCACGCGCGACATCTGAAAGAGCGCCGCGACCATCACCAGCGTCGAGAGCGTCAGATAGAGGCCCCAGACGAACGCCGCGCGCCCCGATCGCGCCTGTTCCGTGCGCGGTGGCTGCGGGTCGCGGGTTCGCTGGCTCATGGGCGGGTCGTCCTTGTCTCCAGGATGGGTCAGGCGGGGTTG
>DASVWQ010000086.1:0-7722 GCA_036393135.1 Ktedonobacterales bacterium | reverse complement strand
GTGGGGCGCGCTGGCGGTCGCCGGGCGTGAAGTGCTGTTCTCCACGTCGAATGGCGCGCGGGCGCTGCACGCGGTGATCGGCGGTGGCCCCATCTTCGTCGGCTCCCTGCGTAACGCCAGCGCTGTCTGCGCACGGGCGCTAGCCGCCGCCGAACGCCTGGCGGAGACGGATGAAGCGGCGAGCGAGGTTTGTGTGGTCTGCTCCGGGCTGGATGGCCGGCCAGCAGTGGATGACTCGCTCTGCGCGGGCTGGCTAATCCAGACGCTGCGGCCGGAGGCGGCGCGGCTCGGCGCGCGGGTCACGCTGGGCGCGGGCGCGCGGCGGGCGCTGGCCCTGCTGGCGCGTCGGCGGGCCGCTTACGCGGGTAGCGATGCGGATGCGCGGGCCTGGTTGGCCCGTGCGCTGGATGCCACGCCAGCGGCGCGCGGGGTGCGTGCGGTGGGCCTCGGCGCCGACATCGCCTGGTGCGCCGATGTGGACGCCTCGACCGCAATCCCGCAGGTGGTAGGGGAAGACGCCGCACGCTCGCTGGTCATCATCGAAAAGGCGCCGCTGGAGGATTTGGCCCTGCCTGACCTCGAAGACGCCCGCTAGCCCTGCGGCTGGCCGCGTTCGATGGGCAGGCCCGCGTACTCCCACTCCTCCATGCCGCCCATCACATTCTCGACGCTGGCGTAGCCCTGGCGCAGCAGGAAGTTGGCCGCCTGCATGCTGCGGTAGCCGCTGTGGCAGATCATCAGGAGGTCGCGGTCGCGCGGCAACTCGCCGTAGCGGCGGGTGAACTCGCCCAGCGGGATGAGGAGCGCCCCCGGCGCGCGGACCTCGACATATTCCCACGGCTCGCGCACATCCACCAGCAGCGCGCCCGCGCCCTGTTTCTCCAGCGCCTCGCGCGACGAGACTTCTGACGCCCCAGCCGCCTGATTGAATCTGCCCACAGCCTGCCTCGTTTTCCCGCCTGACCGCCGCCCATGCGCGCGGCGGCGCCTCCCGGCCACTGCGCCGGAGCATGTGTCCACCAGAGACCATGCTCTCGCATTGTACTCCATCGCATCTGGATCGCATCTGGCGGGCGAGCCTTCACGCTGGGAGTTTTTGGCGCAGTGGGCGACGGGTATGGTACAATCGCCACAGAAGATGGCCTACTCAACCGCGATGAATTCGCTAATTGGACTAGGCCAATTGTGGCGAAATGGCCAGCAAGCGCGCCCAGTGGCTTCACGAGCTTCGGGTGAGGCGGCGCGCGGGAGAATGGGAACGATGGAGACGCAGACAGGCACCACGCGCGTGAAGCGCAACTTCCCGGAGATGCTCAAGGGCGGCGTGATCATGGATGTGGTCAATGCCGAGCAGGCGAAGATCGCTGAGGAGGCGGGCGCCTCCGCTGTGATGGCGCTGGAGCGCGTGCCAGCCGACATTCGCCGCGACGGTGGGGTTGCCCGCATGAGCGACCCGGAGCTGATCATCAAGATCAAGGAGGCTGTCACGATTCCCGTGATGGCCAAGGCGCGCATCGGTCACTTCGTCGAGGCGGAGATCATTCAGGCGCTGGGCGTGGACTGCATCGATGAGTCCGAGGTGCTGACCCCCGCCGACGAGGCATACCACATCGACAAGCATCGCTTTACGGTGCCGTTCGTCTGCGGCGCGCGTGACCTGGGCGAGGCCCTGCGCCGCATCGGCGAGGGCGCCGCGATGATCCGCAGCAAGGGCGAAGCTGGCACGGGCAACATCGTCGAGGCGGTGCGCCACCTGCGCGCCATCACCGACGGTATCCGCAAGCTGACGATCATGCCGCAGGAAGAGTTGATGGCGGAGGCCAAGAACCTCGGCGCGCCCTACGAGTTGCTGGTGGAGGTGCGCGAGCTGAAGCGTCTGCCAGTCGTGCTCTTCTGCGCGGGCGGCGTGGCGACCCCGGCGGACGCGGCGCTGGTGATGCGCCTTGGCTCGGATGGCGTCTTCGTCGGCTCCGGCATCTTCAAGTCGTCTGATCCGCTGCGCACGGGCAAGGCCATCGTCAAGGCGACGACGCACTTCGAGGACCCCGAAATCCTCGCGCAGGTCTCGCGCGGGCTGGGCGATCCGATGCGCGGCATCGAGCTAAAGACGATCCCGCAAGAGCAGTTGATGGCCTCGCGCGGCTGGTAGGCGCGGGCTGGATGGGGCGCCGCGCCCTCGCACGTCAGCAGGCGTGCGGCGCGTTCATGGTACAATGTTCACAAGCGCGAGAGCGTGGCGGGCGGGCAGCGGAACAGCCGCCGGCCTGTCCGGGTTCTGGCGGCGCGCGAGTGGCGCGCGGGGATGAGAAGCGCATGACTCAGACGTTGCGTATCGGTGTGCTGGCGCTCCAGGGCGACTTCCGCGAGCACATGCGGGCGGTGGAGCGGCTCGGCGCGGAGGCGCGGGCGGTGCGACTGCCACGCGACCTTGACGGGCTGGATGGGCTGATCATTCCCGGCGGCGAGAGCACGGTGATGGGCAAGCTGATGGTGGCCTACGACCTCGATCAGCCGCTGCGCGAGGCTATCGCGGGTGGGCTGCCGACGTGGGGCACCTGCGCGGGCCTCATCATGCTGGCCAGGGAGACGGACAACGCGCTCGCTGGCCAGCCGCTGCTCGCGGCGATGGACACCCGCGTCTGCCGCAACGCCTTTGGCGCGCAACGTGAGAGTTTCGAGATGGAGCTGGACATACCCGCGCTGGGCGATGCGCCTGTGCATGCGGTCTTCATTCGCGCGCCAATTGTCGAGTCAGTGGGCGCGGGGGTCGAAGTCCTGGCAAGGGTCGAGTCGGGGCTCTCTGGCGCGCCTGGCGACATCGTCGCGGTGCGGCAGGGGCCGTTGCTCGCTACGGCGTTCCATCCTGAAGTGACCGAAGATCTGCGCTTTCACAGCTATTTCCTGGGCATCGTGCGCGAGGCGGCGGCGGTGGCGCGCTAGCGGTGTTCGCTGGCGTGCGCGGCCACGACTGGCGCGGGATTTCTCAGGCGCGCGGTGGCTCTGCGGGAGGTGGACTCGTCCGCTGACCGTCGAAGAACTACCACTGGGGGCTGCGTCTTGATGATACGGCCAGCGCTCAATGTGAATTTGCCCGGCATGATTCGCGCCTTTGACCGGCGGGCGCGCATGCGGCAGGGTGAGTTCGCTGATTTCGTTGTCGCTCCTGACAACGATGAGCCACGCAGTGGACTCGCCGCCATCGCGACCGCGCTCCTCCCCATCACCCCCAACGCTCACACCTGGCTCGCCGAGGACCATTGGCGGCTGCAAGGCGTGGCGCAGGCGCGGGTGCGTCCCGGCAGGACGGCGTGGGACCTCGCCTACCTTGCGAGCATCACCGGCGCGCAGCAGTCCGAGCAAGACGCCGACGCCACTCATGAGTCAGTCATCTCCGCGCTGCTCCAGGTGGCCCTGAACACCGGCATCACCTACGGCGCGCAACGCTTCTTCGCGCGCATCGAGGATGAGCGCCCGGAGCTGGAACTGTTTGGCAAGCTGGGCTTCCAGCGCTACGCCCGCGAGTCCACCTGGACGCTGCCCAACGCCGCTCAGGGGCTGCAGGCGCTGGCAGGCGCCGGAATCGCCGGCGGGTCGGGGAATGAGTCAGTGGAGGCAGGCGGCGCCACGCAGGCGGAGGCGCCAACCGAGGCGCCGCGCGAGACACGCGGCGGGCGCGGGCTGATGACCCGCCTGGCGCCATCGCGGGCGCGACCCAGCACGGCGGGCGCCATCCAGGCTGAGATTCGGCTGCGGCGCTGGGCCAAGCACGACTCCTGGAGCCTGCTGCGTCTCTACGACGCCTGCACGCCGCGCCGGGTACAGGTGGCCGAGAGCCTGACCGTGGACGAACTGACCCACACGCGGGCCGGTGGCGGGCGTACCTGGTATGTGCCGATGCTCGAACCATCCACCGCCGCATTCGTACACGACGAGGGAGCATTGATGGGTGGCTGGCTGAGACTGCGCCAGGGGCGCGGCCCACAGCCGCATCAGGTGACGCTGCTGGCGCATCCGGATTCCCAGCCGGTGGCCTGCGCGCTCCTGACGTTCGCGTTGCGTGTCTTCGCGGCTGATGACACGCGCGCAATCGTGTGTGTGGCGCGCGACTATGAGACGGCGACGGTGGAGGCGTTGCGGTCCGCTGGCTTCGAGCGGGCGGGGTCGCACGCGCTGCTGGTGCGGCATCTCATGGCGCGCGTCGCGTGGAATCCCGAAGTCGCGGCGTTCGACCCACGTATGGTGTATGGCGTGAAGGGGCTTGGGACGGCTCAGTCACGCCTGAGTGAAGGTGGTAGAAACCCCCTATGCCAGAAGTCATCTACGATGATCTCGATTCCGTCCTCGTGGCGCTCCCACCGCGCATCCAGGAGGCTGTAAACCACCTGGACGACCGCGCGGATCTGCTCGAGATCGTGCTCGATCTTGGACGGATTCCAGAGGGCCGTTTTCCGCAGCGCGAAGTCAACCTTGGCGAGGCGGTGGTGACGAAGGAGGATCTGGCGTATGTGGTGGCCCATATCGGGCAGTTTGGCGATGACAACCGCGCCGGCATCGAGCGCACCCTCCACCGCATCAGCGCCATCCGCAACCGGCGGGGCGAGGTCGTCGGCCTCACCTGCCGTGTGGGCCGCGCCGTGCGCGGCACCGTCGCGCTGATCCGCGATGTGGTCGAGCAGGGACGCAGCATCCTGATCCTGGGCCGTCCCGGCGTCGGCAAGACCACGCTGCTGCGCGAGGCGGCGCGCGTGCTGGCCGATGAGCTGGGCAAGCGGGTGGTGGTGGTTGACACCTCCAACGAGATCGCTGGCGACGGCGACATCCCGCATCCCGGCATCGGGCGGGCGCGGCGGATGCAGGTGGCGCACCCCACCGAGCAGCATGCGGTGATGATCGAGGCGGTCGAGAACCACATGCCCGAAGTGATCGTGATCGACGAGATCGGCACGGAACTGGAGGCGCAGGCGGCGCGCACGATTGCCGAGCGGGGGGTGCAGTTGGTGGGGACGGCGCACGGACGGACGCTGGAGAACCTGCTGCTGAACCCGACGCTGGCGGACCTGGTGGGAGGCATTCAGGCGGTGACGCTGGGGGATGAGGAGGCGCGGCGGCGGGGGACGCAGAAGACGGTGCTGGAGCGCAAGGCGCCGCCCACCTTCGATGTCCTTGTCGAGCAGCAAAGCTGGCGCGAGGTCATCGTCCACCGCGATGTGGCGGCGTCGGTGGATGAACTGCTACGCGGCCACGCGCTGACGGCGGAGCTGCGCACGCGCGACGAAGCCGACCATGTGACAGCGCGCAAGGTGACGGTGAAATCCGACGATGCGGCGGCCTGGAACGGCGGCAATGGCTCTGGCGGCGAGGGCGTGGTCTTCGACTTCAGCGGGCCAGGGCGCGGGCGCGGGAGTCGCGCCCAGGGACGTGGCCGCGCGAGTAGTTGGGCCTCCGCCGCGAACCGCGCGCTGGATGATCCACGTCGCGAGCCGCTGGAGGACGAGGCGCTCTGGCAGGCCGACGAGATAGACGACGAGGAGGAGGCGCTGACCCTCGCGCCAACCGGGACGGCAGGCGCGGGTGATGAGACGCGCGGCATCGTCGCGGGGCGGCGGCGCGCCGTGCGCATCTACCCTTTCGGCATCAGTCGCGAGCGGCTGGAGCAGGCGGCGCGCGAGATGCGTGCGCCAGTGGAGATCAGCCACGACCAGCGCTCCGCCGACGCGGTGATCGCCCTGCGCACCTACTATCGCCGCCAGTCGTCCCGGCTGGATGGCGCCGAGCGCAAGCCGATCTACATCCTGCGGACGAACACGGTGGCGCAGATGCAGCAATGCCTCGCGCGCATCTTCGACCTGCGGGCCAGCGACACGGCGGCGCCCGCGCGCACGATGATCGATGAGGAGGGCGCGCCCGCGCGGCTGAGCCGGCGCGAGCATCCCTCCACGCAGGCGATGCAGGATGCCGAGGACGCCATCCACACGCTGCTCAATAGCGGGCAGAGCCAGGTGGAGTTGCCCCCGGCGACGGCTCCGGTGCGCCGTCTCCAGCACCTCATCGCCGACCGCTATAACCTGGAGTCGCGCAGCTTCGGCAAGGATCCCTACCGTCGGGTGCGGATCTTCGCGCGATAGCGTCTGGCCCGGCGCGAGACACGGAATAGCCCTCGTTCCAATGCGGAGCGGGGGCTGTTCGTCGCAGAAGCGTCACTACGCGGGCGCCACAGGCGAGCCGACCTGGTTCAGCCCGCTGCGCTGCCAGAGGATCGCGCCATCGCTGGGGTTGAGCGCGTAGAGTGCGCTGCCCCCGCTGCCGTTGGTTCTGCCGAGATACAGCGCGCTATGCGTCAGCGCGACATCGGTGAAGGCGACCGACTGGTCGGCTCCAAGCGCCTGGCGCCAGCGGATGTGTCCGGTCGCCGCGTCGACAGCGTAGATGCCATCGGCTGTGAAGTAGACGACGCCGTCCTGTACGGCTGGTGTAGTAGGGCGCGCATAGGCGGTATTGTCGCGCCAGATGATGTGGCCGTTGGTCGCGTCCACTGCGAACATAGCGGGACCAAAGCCGCCAACATAGACGACCCCGCCCACGACCACAGGCGAGCCAGACGCGATACCGGTGGGCGCTCGCCAAAGTAGCTTGCCTGTGCGCGCGTCCAGCGCGAACGTATCGGGCTGATCGGGCGTGGCGGCTGGCGGGCTATCGCCGCCGATGTCGCCAACATAGAGGACACCATTCGCCAGCGCGGGCAGACTGGCAAGCTCATCGGGCAGCGTGTAGCGCCAGAGCGTCTGTCCCGTTTGCGCGTCGAACGCGGCGACCGCGGAGGTGGTGTAGGCGTAGAGCGCCGGGCCATCCACCAGCGCGGGCGTGAAGTCCTCGGGCAGCGGCCAGCGCACGGCTCCATCGCTGGCGTTCAGCGCGTAGTCGCCGGAGTAGAGCGTCGCGCCCGCCAGCACGGGCAGCGCGTTATCGCGGAAACCCCTGCCAGTGACCATGCAACCAGTTCGCTGGCTCCAGCGCGGCGCGCCAGTGCGGGGATTCAGCGCGAAGGTGACGCCCATCCATCCAGAGACGCAGACATAAAGCGCGCTGGGCGTGACGAGCGACTGGCCGGGCTGGATGACTGGTGGGGGCGGGCAGGAGTGATTGCCGCAGGCCGTCGCCTGGCTGAAGTTGACGAGGGTGATCTGGTCGCACCAGAGCGTCGCGCCGCTGTCTGGCGAGAGCGCCAGCAGCGTTCCCCCGACCTCGGAGATGTAGACAGGCGCCAGCCCTGCCGTACCCGTCGACGCCGCGCCACTCCCCGCCGCCGCGCCGCCGGCGCATGCCCGCACGCGGTACGATGGCGGCGGGCTGCTTGTCGTCGTGGTCCCAGCGCAGCTCGCGAGCAGTCCGCCCAGCAGCATGATAGCGCATGTCAGCGCCAGTCCTGTTCGCGTCATCTCGCGCATGTCGCCGCCTCCTCGTGCGCTCATTCTTGCGTCCCCTTCGCTTTCCCTATATCCTACGCCACGCGCAGCACGCTCTCTCGCGCCGACCCATTGAGGGAGACGGCGCCAACACTGGCTGGTTTCCGCTCAGCGCGGGGGGCAGGCGGCCAGAGGGCGGCGGCGCGTGGTATCGTACAGGGTGTGTGTGTACGACATTTCCCCCTACTGACGGAGGAGCGGACGATCAATGGCGATCCAGAAAGTTGGCGTGGTGGGCGGCGGCCTGATGGGCAGCGGC
>DASVWQ010000085.1:0-4597 GCA_036393135.1 Ktedonobacterales bacterium | reverse complement strand
CAGCCTGTCAGCCCGCACTATGACCAGGCGAACTGGGCCAGCGATAGCAACTGGGCGGGCGACACGCTGGCGGCCAGCAAACCCGCTGGCCAGTGGCTCGCGACGTTCTACAAGGACAATCCGCTGCCCTGCGGATGCTAGTCGGCGGCGTCGTTCAGGCGGCGCTGTAGCTCCTGGGTCATGCGCTCGACCTCTTCGGGCCTGCCCAGGAACCGGGCGGGTGTGCTGTGGAAGAGCGCGACCCGCCAGCCGTCCGCCCGGCGAGCGAAGGTGATCATCTGGACCGAGTTCAGCGTCGGATTGATCTCGCCAGTCGCCATAGATGGCATGCTAGAGATGCCATGCGCGATGGCGACATCAGGTTCGATGAAGTGAACCCAGCGGATGAGATGCACAAATACAGGCGTTTCGTGTCGGGCGAATAGGGCGGTGAGGTACTTGCCAATCGCGTCGCTGCCCACCATCACCGTCCCGTCGAAGCCGACGATCACGCCATCGTCGGTGAAGTGGGCGGCGAAACCGTGAGCGTCGCTCGTGTTCCACGCGCGCAGCATGGCCTTGCAGAGGGTGCGGATCAGCGCTTCGTCGGCGAGCGCGTCAGTTGATGGCTCTGGCGCGGAGGGCTCCATTATTCGTTCTCCTGGCGGACTGTCAGCCGACGCGCGTGGCAGCGTGGGCCGGGGATGATGCCTGTGTGGCCTGCGCGATGGCGGCGCGTAGCTCGCCTGCGCTGAGTGTTCCGGTCCAGACGGCGCGCACGACGCCGTGCGGGTCGATCAGGATGACGCTGGGATAATACGCGACGCCATAGCGGCTGGCGATGCGGGCGTCGGCGTCCAGCAGGACGGGCGCCGCGACACGCAGCCGCGCCATGTAGGCGCCGGTGATCTCCGCGTTCTCGCCGGGGGCATCCACATAGATGACGCGCACGGGCGTTGGCGTGGTTGCGGCGGTCGCGTTGGCCGTCTGCACGCCCGCGACACAGTGGACACAGAGCGTGTCGAAGAAGACGAGCAGGGTCAGCCCACCGCTCCGTGGATCATAGCGCGTCGGCTGGGGCAGCAGGCGACCGCCCTGCGCGGCGGGCGCGCTGAAGGCAGGCGCGGTGTGGCCGATCAGCGCGCGCGCGTGGTCGGGCGTTGGCGCCTGGGCGCGGGCCAGCACGGCCAGCCCCAGCGCCAGCAGCGCGCACGCGACCGCCGCGATGCGCAGCCAGCTCCCAGCGGTGAGCCGCCGCAGCCGCGCCATCGCCTCGTGCGCCATAATGCCTCCTGGCAGGCGCATTGACCTGCGAGATCGCTGTTGGACAAGAACGCTTAGTTGTAGTGTCCCACAGGCCGCCGCGCTCCCGCAAGCGCGCATGACCACATCCCGCCGACGCTGGCGCGCTTCCGCCAGTTCGCTTGCGCAGGCTCATCCTTGCGGCATAGAATGCTTGAGTATGGAGCGCGGCGCCAACGAGGGTACGCCACACAATCGAACGTCCGTGTAGACAGCATCTCTCCTCTCTTGCCTTTCACCGACGCGGCGCATGCAAGCGCCCGGTCCCGCGTGTGCGGCAGAGTACCGCCAAGGAGTTCGCTTCATCTATGACCCAGACAAACAAGCCCGCAACGCTCGGCCAGCTCCGCGAGAGCGGCTATCGTGTCCAGTCCGTCAAGGATGAGATGCGTCACAACCTCATCCGCAAGATGCGCGCTGGCGAGGAGCTGTTTCCCGGCGTCGTGGGCTATGAAGATAGCGTCATCCCGCAGATCGAGAATGCGATCCTCTCCGGGCAGGACATCGTGCTGCTGGGCGAGCGCGGGCAGGCCAAGACCCGCATCGCGCGCAGCCTGGTAAACCTGCTCGATGAGGAGACGCCAGTTGTGGACGGCTGCGAGATCAACGACGATCCGCTGAATCCGGTCTGCAAGGCCTGTCACACGCGCATCGCCGAGGAAGGCGACGAGACCCCGATCCGCTGGGTCTCACGCGACCGGCGCTATGGCGAGAAGCTTGCCACACCCGACATCAGCATCGCCGACCTGATCGGCGAGGTGGACCCGATCAAGGTCGCGGAGGGGCGCTATCTCTCGGATGAGCTGACCATCCACTATGGCATCATCCCGCGCACCAACCGGGGTGTCTTCTGCCTGAACGAGCTGCCTGACCTCGCCGAGCGCATCCAGGTGGGCCTGCTCAACATCATGGAAGAGCGCGACGTGCAGATTCGCGGCTACAAAGTGCGGCTGCCGATCGATGTCTTCGTCGTGGCCAGCGCCAACCCGGAAGACTACACCAATCGTGGACGCATCATCACGCCGCTGAAGGACCGCATGGGGTCGGAGATTCGCACTCACTACCCGCGCAGCATCGCCCATGAGATTACCATCATGGACAGCGAGATGCGCCCGTTCGAGGCTGAGGGTATCGAGGTCATCTTCCCGAAGTTCATGAAGGAGGTCATCGCCGAGATCACCCACCAGGCGCGACGCAGCTCCGACATCAGCCAGCGCTCTGGCGTGAGTGTCCGCATGACCATCTCGAACGGTGAGAATATCGTCAGCAACGCTATCCGTCGCGCCATCCGCCTGAAGGAGCGGCAGGCGGCGCCGCGCGTCAGCGATCTCTCGGCGGTGATGGCTTCGACGCTGGGCAAGATCGAGCTGGACGCGGTGGGCGACGTGAATGAGGAGAAGATCGTCAACCGGCTGGTCAGCCAGGCGATCAATACCGTCTTCCGGAGCTATTTCGACGTGAACGCCTTTGAGCAGCTCGTCGCTGGCTTCGAGAAGGGCCTCAGCGTGCAGGTATCCGCGAACCAGCCAGCGATGGAGTACGTGAAGCAGCTCGATCGCGTCGGTGGTATACGTATCGCGGTGGACACGCTCAAGGGGCATGGCAGTCCAGCGCTGGTCGCCTCAGCGGTGGAGTTCATCCTGGAGGGGCTGCACATCAACAAGCGGCTCAACAAGGATGAGGGCGCCAGCCACACGAAGTATCGGCGCTGACATGGCGCCCTACGGTTTCCCGCATGACGCCCGCCCAGCGCGGCGAGCGCAGAATGGGGGCGTCGCATGTTTGACCGCTATCACCTAAGCAAGCCATTCCGCTACTCCCGCTGGGATGGCACACAGCGCCTCGACGACCTGGACGCCGAGGGCATCATCGACGCGCTCTCCGAGGACTACCTGCGGACAGGCGACCTGCGCTTCTCGCTGGAAAACATGATGCGCGACGGGTTCCAGGGCACGAACGGCGACTGGCGCATGGGGCTGGACCAGCTTCGCGAGCGGCTGCAATTCCTGCGCGACCGCCAGATGCAGCGCCACAATCTCGCCAGCGTGATGGACGACATCAAGGAGAAGCTGGAGCACATCAAGAACCTGGAGCGCGAAGGCATCCAGCGGAGGGTGGACGAGCAGCTTGGCGACGCGCGGCCCGATCAGCAGGGCGGCGCGCCACAGGACGGCGCGCCGGGGCAGCAGGGCCAGGATGGCCAGGATGGCCAGCAGGGCCAGGATGGCCAGCAGGGGCAGCAGGGGCAGCCTGGGCAATCTGGCCAGCCCGGGAAGTCGGGGCAATCTGGGCAGCCCGGGCAGCGTGGGGAATCCGGCCAGTCGGGGCAGGCCAGCCAGCCGGGCGACAGCGAGTTCTCGCCCGACGAATTGCGACGCATGCTGGAGAACATCTCGCGGCGCAAGTTCGACTTCCTCGATCAGCTTCCCGATGATGTAGGAGGCCAGATTCGCGCGCTCTCCGAGTACGACTTCATGGACGCCCAGGCGCGTCAGGAGTTCAAGGAGCTACAGGAGATGCTCCAGCGCCAGGTCATGCAGCAGTATTTCCAGGGCATGACGCAGGCGCTCCAGGGCATGACGCCGGAGGACATGTCTCGCCTGCGTGACATGGTGCGTGAACTGAACGAGATGCTCCGCCAGCGGGCGCGCGGCGAGGAGCCGGACTTCGACAGCTTCATGCAGAAGTATGGCGATTTCTTTGGCCCCGGCATCAATACGCTGGATGACCTGATCGCGCAGATGCTCCAGCGCCAGGCGCAGATGCAGGCGGTGATGGACAGCATGACGCCGGAGCAGCGCGAGGAGCTTCGCGGCATGGTCGAGGAGTTGCTCGGCGATGACGCGCTGCGCGAGGACCTCGGCGAGCTGGCGATGAATCTGGAGGCGATGTCGCCGGGCAACCGGCGCACGCGCTTCAACATCACTGGCGACCAGCCGCTCTCGCTGGCCGAGGCGATGCAATTGATGGGCACGCTTCAGGAGATGGAGGCGCTCGACCGGCAGATCCGCGAGATCAGCGGGATCGATGACCTGCAAGCGGTCAACGCCGAGAAGATGCGCCAACTCGTCGGCGATGAGGAGGCGCAGGCGCTGGAGCAGCTCCAGGCGCTGATCCGCGAGCTGGAAGCGTCGAACATGATCCGGCGCAACGGTGACAAGCTGGAGCTGACCTCGCGCGGCATGCGGCGCATCGGCCAGAAGGCGCTCCAGGATGTCTTCGCGCAGCTCCAGAAGGACGCCTTCGGGCGCCACCGCCTGCCAGAGCGCGGCTTTGGCGGAGAGCGCGACGAGCAGACCAAGCCCTACACCTTCGG
>DASVWQ010000084.1:0-4610 GCA_036393135.1 Ktedonobacterales bacterium | reverse complement strand
GCGAGCATCTTATGTCGTGATTGTGGAGGCAAGGATCCCCACAGGAATTGTAACCAGTTACGATACGGGCAAAGTGTTTGGCCCGATGGGTGAAGTGCTTACGAAGGCCCGCGACATAGAAGAGCGGCTGCGAGAATATATTGTCAGAGCTTTCCCGAGTGAGGCTGCACGCAATACAGCGGTGGGGCGTGTGTTCTCTGATCCTGACAAGCGAGACCTTGACCATCTAACTTTCGGGGACTTGCTCGAAATTATCTGGAATCGCGAAAACTGGCGCTTGTTTGAGCCATGTCTGGAGTCCCAAGATATGTTCCGCCGAAGGATGACTCCTGCTCGAAATATCCGAAATGACATCGCGCACTTTCGTCGTACTGTTGTCCCAACGGACATTCCGCAAATGAAGAAGAGCCTGGAATGGTTGTATGCGCAGCCGCGCTTGCCTGAGGCCAACGTAGAGGTAGGTTTTGACGCCTTTCTTGTTCAATGGCCAACGGGCGAATAAGCCAGGAGTGCGCGGCCTTGCTGTGCTAGGGAGCAGCGCCGGACTTCACTCTTCCACCCCATCGCCCGCTTGCCCGTTGCTGCGCCTCGGGCCGCATGTGCTATACTGCGCGCGAAACAGAAGGACTGCCCGATGACGCGCAGACGTGGCCCAGCGTGGCGCGGAAAGAAGGCGGAGGTAGAGTCACGATGCCTACACGTATCATTCTCGCCGAGGACGACTCGGTGATTCGTATGGATCTGCGGGAAGAGTTGCAGCGCCAGGGCTATCTGGTCGTCGGCGATGTCGGCGATGGACTCAGCGCCATCAACCTCGCCCGCGAGCTGCGCCCCGACCTCATCATCATGGATATCCGCATGCCGGAACTGGATGGCATCGAGGCGGCGCGCGTCCTCACCAGCGAGCGCCTCGCCCCGGTCATGCTGCTCACCGCGTTCAGCGATAACGAACTGATCGAGCGCGCCCGCGAGGCTGGCGTGGTCAGCTACATCACCAAGCCCTGGCGCCAGAGCGACCTCAAGCCTGCTATCGAGATCGCTCTCGCCCGCTTCCAGGAGTTCCGCGAGATCGAGTCGCAGGTCAAGACCCTGGAAGACCAGCTCGCCACCCGCAAAGTGGTCGAGAAGGCCAAGGGCATGCTGATGGAGAAGTACAAGCTGACGGAGAACGAAGCGTTCCGGCGCATCCAGAAGCTCAGCATGAACAACCGCAAGTCCATGCGCGACGTGGCCGAGGCGATTCTGCTGGCCGAAGAGGTCAACCAGTAGCGCCTCTGGCTCTGGCGCGTGGCGGGTTGGCTCGCGCTGTCCGCCGCGCGCCGAATCGCCGCCTGCCTGTAGCGCGCCCCACAGAGAATATCGGTAGGCTCCCCCATGCAGTCCGCGAACGAGTCCGCGAACGAGACTGAGACAGCGCCCGTCGTCGGCATCCGCTTCCGGCCCACCGGGCGCATCTACTACTATGATCCCGCTGGCTTCAACCTCAAGCCGGGCCTCTGGGTCATCGTCGAGACCAGCAAAGGGATCGAGTGTGGCCGCGTGGTCATCGCGCCGAAGCAAGTGGAGGTGGCCGAGCTGGGCGGCGAATCGCTCAAGCCCGTGCAGCGCCTCGCTACGGAGGATGACTTACGCCAGATGCTAGCCTTCAAGGCGAAGGAGAAGGCCGCCCTGCGCCGCTGCGCCGAGCGGGTGGACCTGCACGCCCTGCCGATGAAGCTGGTGGAGTCTGAATATACCTGGGATGGCAGCCGCCTGACGTTCTATTTCGTCGCCGACGAGCGGGTGGATTTCCGCGCGCTGGTCCGCGACCTCGCCGCGCAGTTCCACACTCGCATCGAGCTGCGCCAGATCGGCGCCCGCGACCACGCCAAGCTGCTCAGCGGTGTGGGGATGTGCGGCAAGACGCTCTGCTGTAGCTCCTGGCTGACGGAGTTCAACGTCGTCTCGATCAAGATGGCCAAGGAGCAGGGGCTGCCGCTCAACACCAACAAGATCAGCGGCCTCTGCGGGCGGCTGATGTGCTGCCTGGCTTATGAGAACGACGACTATATCGCCGCCAAGGCCGAGATGCCCGACTACAACGAGATCGTCCACACGCCCAGTGGACCGGGGCGGGTCGTGGGGGTGAATGTGCCGCGCGAGTCGGTCGAGGTGATGCTGCAGAGCGGCGCCACCATCACGGTGCCACTGCGCGAGGTCGAGGGCTACGAGAAGCCTGCTCCGGCCCCACAGCGCCCCGGCGATGGCGGCTGCGGCAAGCCGAACTGCCGCCACCGCCAGCACGCCCCCGCGCCCGACGCCTCCGCCGCGCCGCACGACACGCTGAACTAGGGACCCAATGCTCACCCCTTCTAGCTGGGAGGCCATCCACGCCTGGGCCACAGCCCGCCTCGACGCGCCAGCCGACGCGCTGCGCGGCGCGGGCGTCCAGATGCGGGCGCACGGCGCGGCCTTCGCCGATTACCACGGCGTCTATGTCTGGGCGATGGGGCAGGCGGCCATCGTCTCGGCGCCGACGGCGTGGCTGGCGCGCATGGAGGCCCCCGTCGCGGAGCAGGCGTCCGCCGCGCTGACCGAGCCAGCGTTCTGGCGCGCCGCGCTGGGCGAGGGCGCCATCGAGCGCATCGTCGGGCCATCGTATCAGGGCTTCGTCGACGCGGGCGCCTTCCGCCCGGCGGAGTCGCGCGGCGTCCACCCGCTCATTCCCGCCGACGAGGCCGACCTTCGCGCCTTCATCGCCGCCTGCCCACCCGAGGAGTGGGCCGACAGCGCCATCGCGCCCGACCACGATGTCATCTGCGGGCTGCGGCGGGCAGGCGGGCTGGTGGCGCTGGCGAGCGCGCCGCGTGACGCGCTGGGCATGCGCTCAGTCGGCGTCGTGACGCTGCCCGCGTGGCGCGGCCAGGGCTGCGGGCGCGCGGTTGTCTCGGCGCTGACGGCGCGCTGGCTGGCGGATGGCACGCCCGTTCTGCGCTACCAGGCCCTCCGCGCCAATCTCGGCTCGGTGGCCATCGCCCGCGCGCTGGGCTACGCGGACGCCGCGACGGCCCTGGCCATTCGCCTGCGGTGAACCTCGGCATTTGCCCGGGTGGTACGCGCCCCGGCGGCTGTGGTATGCTGCCCACGCGACTCCCTGACGTGACCATTCAGGGGCGCCACAGGAGCATGCGAGATGCTGCCAGCAGGCTATTTCTACAGCACGCGCGCGAGTAAGGGTAGCGATGTGTTCGCTGGGCCTGGCCTCACTGCGCCCAAATGCAGTCTGCTTGCTCTTGGCCCTCACTGGCGTGGCCGCGCCAGACCCTGAGGACGATGGATTGAACGAGCGGCGGTTGTGGGCCAGCGCGAGGGCCTGCGACCGCCTCGCCGTCTGCGCCGTCTGCGCCGTCCCACGTCGCCCCGCGCGAGCCGCCAGCCCCCGCGCCATGCGCCTGCAGCCACCGCGTAGCCTGGTGGAGATGTATCCCGATGATTGTGCTCAACGCGCATGGCGTTACGAAATCGTATGGCGGGCGGCTGGCCCTCGATCAGCTCGATCTGGTCGTCCAGCATGACGCGCGGCTGGGGCTGATCGGCCCCAACGGCGCGGGCAAATCGACCCTCCTGCGCCTGCTGGCTGGATTGGACGACGACTATGGCGGCGAGATCAGCCGCCAGCGCGGCCTGCGTGTCGCCTATCTGGAGCAGCGCATCGCCGAGGATGCGCGCACGCCGCTCCAGCTTGCCCTGGCCAGCCGCCCTGACCTCGCGGAAATCGAAGCGGAGCTGGCCGCCATCGAGGCTGACCTCGCCCGCCCGGAGGTAGTCGCCGACCTGCGCCAGATCGAGCGCGTGATGGCGCGGCAGGAGCGCCTGCTGAAGCGTTATGACGAGTTGGGCGGCGCCGGGTTCGCCGGCGAGGCGCGGCGGCTGTTGCGCGAGGTGGGACTGACTGAGAGCGCCATCGAGACGCCGCTGAGCGCGCTGAGCGGGGGCCAGCGCAAGCTCGCCGCGCTGGCGGTCTGCCTGGCCCAGCGTCCCGATGTTCTGCTGCTGGATGAGCCGGAGACGCACCTCGATCTGGAGGGCCGCGCGCTGCTGGAGCGGGTCGTCGGCGAGTTCGCGGGCGCCGTCATCATCGTCTCACACGACCGCTATCTGCTGGATGAGACGGTGACGGAGATCGCTGAACTGGACAAGGGCGCCATCACGCTCTGGCCCGGCGCCTACTCTGCCTACACCGTCGCGCGCGAGCTGGCCCTGCGCCGCCAGCAGGAGCGCTACGTCGCCCAGCAGAAGGAAATCACGCGGCTGGAGGAGGCCATCGCGCGGTTCAAGCTCTGGGCCAGCATCGTCGTGAATGAGCGGCATATCAAGCAGGCCCGCAACAAGCAGCGCCAGATCGACCGCATGGAGAAGGTCGAGCGCCCGGTCCTGCAGCGCCGCAGCATGGCGCTGGCCCTCCGCGCCCACGAGCGCAGCGGGCAGCGGGTGGCTGAACTGCGCGGCGCGAGCGTCGTCTTTGGCGAGCGCATCATCCTGCTGGGGGTAGACCTCTACGTCCGGCGCGGCGAGCGCATCGGCGTGGTCGGCGCGAACGGCGCAGGCAAGAGCGTGCTGCTGAGGGCGCT
>DASVWQ010000083.1:0-4419 GCA_036393135.1 Ktedonobacterales bacterium | reverse complement strand
TCGAAGTCGCCCCAGGTGAGTTGCTCGGCGTGGCCATCCGCCAGCCAGGCGCGAAAGAGCTTGCCGCGTCCCTCGCGGTAGCCCTCGCCGTCCCAGCGATATTGCAGGCGAGTGATGTGGCGCGGCTGGTCGGCGGCGTCCTTCGCGGCGCGCTCCCGTTCGGCCTTGCTCAGCGGCGCGGCCAGCAGTGGACGCTCGCCCGCGCGCTCCTCGCTGGTGAAGCCGACCCACGCGCCATCCGGCGACCAGAACGGCTCGCCTGCGCCGCGCCGCGTCCAGGTGAGCCGCCGCGCCTCGCCGCCCGCCAGCGGCAGCAGGTAGACCTCGGCGGTCTCATCCTCGCGATCACTGACGAAGGCCATCGTCTGACTATCGGGCGACCAGCGCGGGCTGCTGTCACGCGCGGCGCCGCTGGTGAGCTGGCGTGCGGCGCCTGTGCAGGCGTCCAGTAGCCAGATCGCCGAGCGGATCTCGTTCGCCGTGCGGTCGCTGGTCCGCAGGACATAGGCTATGGCGTGGCCGTCGGGCGCCAGGCGCATGTCGGTGATGGCGCGCAGCGACCAGAGGTCGTCGGGGGTGAGCGGAGTGGGCGCTGTCACAGGGGATTCTCCTCTTGGGGCTGACAGGAGGGCGAGTCGGTGGAGCGGGTGCGGGGCGCTGGAGAGATTGTAGCGCATGCGGCGAGAGCGCGGGCATTATTTCGGTGGCGCGGGCGCAGGAATCGGGCTACTATAGAAACATGTGAGCCAGATGGGCGCCTTTTCAATCCTCTTCAATTCAGATTGGGGGTCGCGCCATGTCACGAATCGCTCATCTCGTCGAACGCGCGGGCAACGGTCTGGTCCTGGCCTTCGCGCGGATTACGCTGGCGCTCTACGTCGACCTGCGGGTGGAGGGCGCTGAGCGGCTGCCCCGCGCAGGCGCCACAGTCGTCGCGTCGCGCCATTATCACTTCCTCTTTGACGCGCTCGTCCTACTGCGCAACACCCGTCGCCCGGCCCACTTCTGGACCGCCGTAGACTGGACCCGCGCACGCTGGGAGCGCCTCGGCATGGAGTTGCTCTGCCGGGTGACTGGCTGGCCGATCATGCTGCGGGTGGACCAGTACTCTCGCCCGCACTTCTCCAGCGGACACGCCGCCTATGCCCTGCGCGAGGCCCAGCCGATGCTGCGCGCCGCCGTCCGCCGGGCCGTCCGCATCCTGCGGGCGGGCGAGACGCTGCTGATCTTTCCCGAAGCCTACACCAACGTGGACATCTTCCCCACGCCAAAAGCGGACGGGCCAGATTTCCTGCCGTTCCGTCCGGGCTTTGTGAAGCTGGCGCAGATCGCCGAGCGCGACGACAAGACCCACGTGGTCATCATCCCCGTTGGGCTGAGCTACGAGCGATTGGGCAAGACGCGCCATCCCGCGTGGCTGCCGACCTTCCACCCGATGTGGCGGATCACCATGCGCTTTGGCGAGCCGCGCACGCTGCCGCCCAGCGCCCACCCTGCCGAGGTCGCGGCGCTGCGGGCGCAGATCGAGCGCGAGGTGCGAGCGCTCTCGGAGCCAGCCCGTGTCCCGCTGGCGCTCACACGCCCCGCGCTGGGCTGACCGCGATGGGCGTAGGCTAGTGGCGGCCCGACATCTCCATGCGGGGGGTCAGGTCGCACTCGAAGGCCGAGGCGTCGGCGCCACAGCTCGCGCACGACACCGGCTGCGTCCCCGCCTGCTCCGCGCCACAGACCGCGCAGACCCAGCGGCTCGCCATCATCCGCACAATGTCAGAGCGGCTGACGATGCCAACCAGCCGATCATCGCGCACCACGGGCAGGCGCTTGTAGCGGTTGCTGGTGAGGATCTGCGCGATAGTCTCGACGCTGGCGTCCTCTTGCACTGCGACGACACGCAGCGTCATGATCTCGTCGACGGTCTTGCCTTCCTTGGCGAGCAGGTCGGCCTCGGTGACGATGCCGATCATCCGTCCGGCCTCGTCGATCACGGGCGCGCCGCTAATCCGGCGCTCGGAGAGTAATCGCGCCGCATCGTGGATGCTGGCTCGCGGACTGATTGTGATGACCTGGTGTGTCATAATGTCTCGCGCGCGCATCATGGGAATCTCCTCCTTCATCGAGGCGGGTGGTCCAGCGTTGGGCCCAACGGGAAGCTATCTCCGTTGATGGCTCCCACGCGAACGGTGAAACAGCCACCGGTAGCGGCGGCTCCTCGCACGTTCGGCGCCAGTCGCGCGAGCCAGCCTCCGCTAGCGATAGTGTAACCCGCGGCGCGCCATTTCGCTGGCCCCTGAGTGTGACCTGCGCCGCACCCGGAACCCGCCGGGCGGCGCTATGATAGTCAGGCGATGGATTGAACGGCGCACGAAACACGAGTGAAACACGAGTGATGACGCGCCCAGCAGTGAAGGATAGCCCGATGCCCGCGATACCACCCGCGCCTCCCGACAGCGGCGACTGGCGCGCCGCGCTGACCCCTCCCGCCGCCGACCGCCTCGGCGTGCTGACAGCGACCGCCCGCGTCATGCGTGAGGCGCGACTCGTCCATCTCGACCTGGCCGCCATCGCCGCGCTGGCCGGAGGCTGGGCCGCCAGCGCGTGGCCAGCCTCCAGCGCCACGCTGGCCGAACTGCATGTCCCAGGCGCCAGCGAGCGCGCCCCAAACTGGACGCTATTGCTCGACGCGCTCAACTTCTGCTTCTGGGGCGAGCCGGGCAAGCCGCGCTGGCGGGTGGCCTGGCGCGGACGCTCGCACGATGGCTACGATGCGCTGGCGGCGGCGCTCTCGCGGGCAGTGGAGGATGGCCTGCCCATCTGGGACGCCGGCTGGCTGGCCGACCTCGACGCCGACCTGCTCGCCGAGATGCTGCGGCCAGAGGAGGGCTGCCCAGCGATCCCGCTCTTCGCCGAGCGGCTGACCAATGCGCGCGAGGTCGGGCGTATCCTGCGCGACCGCTACGACGGACAATTCGCCCATGTCGTTGCGGAGGCGGAGTACGATGCGGTGGCGCTGGCGCTGGCGCTAGAGCGCGAGTTCTCCTCCTTCGCCGATGTCGCGACATGGGAGGGTCGGCCCGTTCCCTTCCTGAAGCGGGCGCAGATCTGCGTCGCCGACCTGCGCGCCATCACGGGCGGCGTCGGCGCGGGCGCGATCCAGGGGATGGAGCGGCTGACCGCCTTCGCCGACTACAAACTGCCGCAACTCCTGCGGCGATTCGGCGCCATCATCTACGCGCCGGAGCTAGCCGCGCAGGTGGACAGCTACACCCTCATCCCGGCTGGCTCGCCGTCCGAGGTCGAGATTCGCGCGGCCACCATCTGGGCAGTCGAATTGCTGAGCCGCGAGCTGGCGCGCCTCGGCGTGACACGCGACGCCGCCGACATCGACTACCGCCTCTGGAGCGAGAGCCAGACCAAAGCGCCCGACGAGCGCCCCTACCATCGCACCCGCACGATCTACTATTGAGCTACCATTGAGCGCCGATTTCCGCTGTTGACGCCGCATGTGGGAATATGCGAGAGATACGGCAGGCGACCGTACTACGCCCAACCGGGAGGCTATACAACGATGCGAGCGACCTTCGTCCACACAGCGGACAATCATCTCGGATTCGAGCAGTACGGCTCCCGCGAGCGATTCGATGACTTCGCGCGGGCCTTCCTGCATGTGGTGGACGACGCCATCGCCCGCAGCGCCGATTTCTTCGTCGTCTCCGGCGACCTCTTCAACAAGCGCTCGATTGACGCCCTGACGCTGATGCAGGCGCGCGAGGCCCTGCAACGCCTGGCCGACGCGGGCATCCCGGCCATCGGCATCGAGGGCAACCACGACCGCAGCTACTACCGCGATGGCGTCTCGTGGCTCCAGTTCCTTGCCTATCTTGGCGTGCTGAAGCTGCTCAGCCCCGTCCTGCGTGAGGGCGCGCCAGAGGTTGCGGAGTGGTCGCCGCGCACGATGCAGGGTCTCTATGTCCCGCTCCGCGATGGGCGCCTACGGGTCTATGGCCTGCCCTGGTACGGCGCCAGCACCGCCCGCGTGATGCGCGGCTTCGCCGACGCCCTGGCCGCCGCCCGCGCCGAGGAAGACGCGGCCGGCGTGGAATATCGCGTGCTGCTAATGCATACGGGCGTCGAGGGCATCCTTCCGCAGATGCACGGCCTGCCGCAGCGCGCCGACTTCGAGCCGCTGCGAGGCCTGGTGGACTACGTGGCGCTGGGCCACGTCCACAAGCCGTATGAGATCGACAACTGGCTCTTCAATCCCGGCTCGACGGAAACCTGGGGCGCCGAGGAGAGCGCGTGGGATCGCGGCTACTACGCTGTGCGCGTCGATACCGATGTCGCGGAGGGTGAGCCAAAGCACGTCGCCGAGCACATCACCAACCCGCGCCGCCCCTTCGTGCGTTTCAGCTTCAAGGTGGA
>DASVWQ010000082.1:0-7839 GCA_036393135.1 Ktedonobacterales bacterium | reverse complement strand
ACATAGCTCGCGTCGGCGCGCTCCACGCCCGCCAGCGCGCCCAGACGCCGCTCGATGATCTGGCCACAGGTGGCGTCGTTGAGCCCGTAAACTGGCAGCGTGATCGTTTTCACCGGACGTGTTCTCCTCCGTCGTGTCTCTGTGCATCATCAGGGCCGACAGCCGTTGCGCATGCGCGGCGCCAGAGGGCATGAGGGCATGGCGGACAGTCGGCGAGTCAGAGCGTGCGCGTGGTGAAGACATCGACCTGGTTCTCCGCCAGCTCGCGCGCGAACTCCTCGTGGATGCGTGCGAGGATGGCGTCTGGCTTCAGCCGCTTGCCGCCGCTATCCAGCGCGCGCCCAATGGGCCACATCAGCGCCACACGCTCCATATGTGGCGCGGGCGCATAGGCGCTCCACACGAGTCGGACGCCTTCGGTCTTGCGCATTTCCTCAGATGAATGGATGGTCACGGCTAGATAGATAGTGGGGCGGCGGTGGGTCTTGTCAGGCGGCGCCTCATAGAGCCCCAGCGACTCGATCTCTGCCCAGCCGATCACCGGGCGGGCATACCGTGAGTAGCTGCTGGCCAGACCGCCTGGGGTGACGGTTAGCGCGAGCCAGCGATGGGGAAACAGGACCTGGAGGAGCAGCAGAATGAGCGCGAGGCCGAGCGAGACCGCCAGGAGCAGAACGCCAATGCCATTGAATTGCAGGGTAACCGCCGACGAGCAGACGGGCTGCCCGTCGAGCGTCGAGCCGTGAGCGTAGGGATCGACCTCGCATCCTGGGTCCGCCAAGAGCGAGGCGAACAGCGAAGCGAAGAATATGATGGCGATAATGAGCAGCCAATACTCGAGCCATGATCGCGTTCCAGCCCAGAATCCCTGCCGCGCCGGGGCGCTGTAGAACGTGAGACGCCGACTCGCTAGCATGGGTTCCCCTTCCCGCACCGCCTGTATGCCGATTGTATGCTTGCGCGGTGGGAGGGTCAAGTGATGCGCGGGTGGGGGTGGCGGTTTGAACCGCCAGCCAGGCTTAGCTGGAAGGACTGAGCAGCATGCGCGAGAGCTTGCGCGGCGGGTCGATGATGAGCGACCAGACATTCTGCGCCACATACGAGCTGACCGGCAGGCGCTCTGGCGGGCGCTCCTGGCCGCCTTCGCGGCTGGTCTTCGCGATGATCGCCCGGCGCACGTCATCCGCTGTCTCACCGGGGAAGAGGGTGTAGCCCGCGCCGATGTGCTGCCAGAAATGGGCGTCGCTGCTGCCCGTCTCGGCCATCCGCCACTGGCGGTTCAGGCGGCGCACCGCGTCGCGGACCGAGGCGTTGGCGGGTGAGGGATTGTACGTCTCGATGGCGTCGATCTGATAGCCGCGTGAGAGCAGGCTGTCGATCTTGCGCTGGCTCAGGCTCGGCACCAGGCGTCCCATCGGATGCGGAATGACACACAGGCCGCCCTGGTCCTTGATCTGCTCGATGGCCTCCTCGGCCCGCAGCAGGAAGCGCGGCGCCTTGCGGATGAAGAGGCCGATGAAGTGGCCGTCGCGGGTGGTCGTCTCGACGCCCCAGATGAGCTGGATGTCGCGCACGCCTTCGCGCTCCATCAGGTCTTGCAGCCGCTTGGCGCCTTCCAGGTGGTCGTGGTCGGTGACGGCGATCACCTTCAGGTTGCGCTGGCGGGCGACCTCCAGCACGCGCTGGGGGCTGGCCGTGCCGTCGCCGAGGTTCGTGTGCAGGTGCAGGTCGGCCCGCGCCAGCGCCGTGGCGGGCTGGCCCACCGTGGCGTCGCTCAGATCGCTCGTCATGTGGTTCTGTCTCGCTCCCGCGCCCATCGCGCCCCGGTGGGGGCCGCTATCCATCTATCCGCTTCCATCCTAGCATATCGCGGCGGGCGCGGCGCGCGGGATAGCCCATCACTGCGCGCTCTGGAAGGTCTTCCAGTCCTTCAGGAACGTCTCGATGCCCGCGTCGGTCAGCGGATGCCGCGCGGCCTGCTCCAGCGTTTTGAATGGCACGGTGGCAATGTCGGCGCCCGCCTTGGCCGCCGCGATGATGTGGAGCGGCGAGCGGATGCTGGCAGCCAGCACCAGCGTCGGCAGGTTGTGCTGGCGGTAGATCTCCACTGTGTCGCGGACGACCTGCATGCCGTCCTCAGAGATGTCGTCCAGCCGCCCGACGAAGGGGCTGATGATGTAGGCCCCGGCGAGCGCGGCGAAGAGCGCCTGGTTCGCGCTGAAGCAGAGCGTTACGTTCGTGCGGATGCCCTCACTGGCGAGCTGCTTCACAGCGGCCCAGCCGTTGGGCGTCGAGGGGACCTTGACGACGACATTGGGATGCCACGCCGCGAAACGCCGCGCCTCCTCCAGCATCCCCGCCGTCTCCAGGCTGATGGTCTCCGCGCTGATCGGGCCGTCCACGATCTCGGCGATCTCGCGGATCACCTGCTCGTGGGTCTTGCCCGCGTTGCGGCTCATCAGGGTGGGGTTAGTGGTGACGCCGCTGAGAATGCCCCAGCGCGCCACCTCGCGTATCTCGTCGATATTCGCCGTATCCAGGAAAATGCGCACCTGGCGCCTCCTCTGTTCTGATGTCCGGGCATGGCGCCTGTTGGCGCGCTCTCAGGCCCGGCGTAGTTCGATCATGCCATCGCGCACCCGCACATCATAGCGCGGCTGGGCGATGGAGGCGGGCCCCGTCAGCGGCTTGCCCGTCCGCATGCTGAAGCGCGAGCCGTGCCACGGACATTGGACCACATCGCCCTGTAGCTCGCCCTCGTCCAGTGGGCCGCCCGCGTGCGAGCAGGTGGCGCCGATGGCGTAGTAGCGGTCGCCCATCCGCAGCACGACCACCGGCGCCCCCGCGACCACCACCCGCTGTAGTCCGTTCGCGGGCATCTCGGCCACGGGCAGCGCCGCCTCGTAGGCCCCGCCGCTCTCGCCCCAGCCCGCGTGGTTGACGCCCGTACCCAGCGCGAAGGCCATATGCCCGCCCAGGTACGCCGCGATCAACACGCTGACGAGGCCGAGGATGTCCAGCGCGACGCCGATGTCACTCACGCCAGTCGCGGTCCCCAGCCGCAGCGCCCCTGAGACGATGAAGAGGACCAGCGCCAGGGTGTTCAGCGCCGCATGATAGAGGCCAGTCGTGCGCTCGGCGCCGTAGCTGTCGCTCCAGTCGGCCAGGCCCGTCACCGCCGCCGCCAGCGCGCCGAGGATACCCACGCCGCCCGCGACCTGCGCGCCGCGCACGGCCCACTCCGGCGCGCCCGGCGCGAACAGCCAGATCAGGTCGAAGATCACCGCCATCATCCAGGCGCCAATCGGTACATCGGTCAGCGCGGGATGCAGCGGATGCCCCAGCCAGGTCCCGTGGAGCAGGCTCTTGAAGCGGCGCGGCGGCTTGCGGTTTGAGCCAATCAGCGCCTTGATGATGTTTTGCAGGCTATCGCTCAGCCGGTCGATGAATCCGGGCGCCGCCTCCGTGGAGGTGGCTTCAGCCGTGGTGGTATCGTCAGCCATGTCATGCTCCTCTGAGGCCGCTGGCGTCGCGTGCCAGCAATAAAACGGCGGCGGGTGGCCCACGCCTTTGTCAGGCCGCCTCCCCGCCGCGTTTCTCCCGCCTCACTTAGACCTATACCTGTCTTTGCGCTGTTTGTCAATATATCACTGGACTTATTTGACAAACCGCTGCGCGCGGCGGGTATACTGTAGACGGCCCGCGCGCGCCGTTTGCGCGTGGCGAGCGTTCAAAGGAGCGATCTCGTGACACCCTGGTATGCCCGCTTCATGGCCAGCACGCGTGGGCGGCTCCTCAGCCTGCTACGCCGCCGGGCGCACACTGTTGAAGAACTGGCCCAGGGTCTCGGCCTCACTGATAACGCCGTGCGCGCACACCTGGCGACCCTGGAGCGCGATGGCCTCGTGGAGCAGTGCGGCGTGCGGCGCGCTGGCGGTGTGGGCAAGCCCGCCTACGCCTATGCGCTGGCCCCGGCGGCGGAGCAACTCTTCCCGCGCCCCTACGCCGCCGTGCTGGATGAGACGCTGGCGGCGCTGGCCGAACGGATGCCGCCAGCCGAGGTCGAGGCGCTGCTGCGGGAGAGTGGTCGGCGCCTGGCGCAGGATTATCCAGCGGGCGCGGGTGACACGCGCGAGCGTCTGGGCGCCGCCGTGGCCGCTCTGAACAACCTCGGCGGACTGGCGGAGGTGGACGAGAGCGGCGGCGCGCCTGAGATTCACAGCTATAGTTGCGCGCTGGCGGCGCTGGTTCCTGGCCACGCGGAAGTCTGCGCGCTGGCCGAGGCCTTCACGAGCGAGGTGGCGGGAGTCGCCCTGCGCGAGGAGTGCGAGCGCGGCGCGACGCCACACTGCCGCTTTCGCCTGGCGGAGTCCGCGACGACCAGCGCTGGTGAGTGAGGGACGAGACGTGCGCTGGCTCGATCTGATGCGCTACACTGCCTGGGGATGGCGCATGCGCGCGAGCGGTGGTCGCGCCTGCCGGAGAAGGCGGGCGGCGAGGAGAGAGTGGTGAGCATGGCGACGCACGACGCGGCGGGTGCGACAGGAGCGCAGGGCCAGGCGGATACGGTGGATACGGCGGGTACGGATTTCGTGCTCTTCGACCTGCGGGCGCTGACCCGCTTCGATCTGCTCCAGCCGCGCGTGGTGACGTTGGCCGAGACAGGGACTTCGCGCCTGCTGTTGGTCGCAATGCGCAAGGGGCAGGCCTTGCCACCGCAGGCCGCGCCGAGCGAGGCGAGCATCCAGGCGTTGCGCGGGCGGCTGCGCCTCAGCGTGGGCGCGGGTAGCGCGGAACTGGTCATGGGGCAATTGGCGCAGGTCGAGGCGGGCGCCACCTTCGCCCTGCGCGCGTTGAGTGACGCGGTAGCATTGGTCAGCTTATCCCCCAGCCCTGGCGAGGCCGCGCTCAGCCCCGCTCTGCGTGGCGCGGCGGCGCCGCTCGTCACCCGCGCGCCCGACGCCGCTGAGGACGCCGGATGACGCTGGATGACGCCGGATGACGCTGACGAGGCGATGTGGTATGCTGTCGCCAGCCGATGAGTTCGCTTGTCGGCCCACGCGGGAGTAGCTCAGTTGGTAGAGTACCTGCCTTCCAAGCAGGGCGTCGCGGGTTCGAGTCCCGTCTCCCGCTCCATCTTTCCTCTTGTCTCCCCTCTCTAGCGTCCGCCCCGCTTGCTTTCCTCTGATCGTCCGCCGCGCCGCGCCGCGCATCGCCCTGCGCGCGTGAGAGCGCGACAGCGGCGCGATGATACAATGCCGGATGAGGCCGGACTCGCCGTGGCGCCAGCGCGCGCCCGTCGGAAAGGGGCGCGCTGGAAGCATGTCGCAGATCATCTCGTGGCTGACGGCGGCGGGCGTCGCCAACAATCCCGTCTTTGACCTGCTCGGCTGGCTGGATATCGTCGTCAATGTGATCATCGTCCTGGTCATGGCGCTCTATGTGCCACGCAAGCGCACGCCTGCCGCCACGCGCACCTGGCTGCTGTTGATCTTCTTCCAACCAATCATCGGCCTGATCCTGTATGTCGCCATCGGGCGCATCTACGTCTCGAAGCGTCGCCTCGCGCTCCAGACGCGGGCTGCGAAGATCATCGCCGAACTGCGCCAGCGCTTTCGTACCAATGTCATCCATGTGCGGCCAGAGTTGTCGCCAGAGGTGGCGCATGTCGCGCGGATAGCGGAGGAGCTAGGCGATTTCTCGGTCATCGGCGGCAACTCCATCGAACTGCTGGGCGACTATGACGCCAGCGTCCAGCGCCTCGCGCGCGACATCGACAGCGCCGAGCATTCGGTGAACCTGCTGTACTACATCTTCGCCGATGATGAGACCGGTCGCGTGGTGGCCGAGGCGCTCACGCGGGCCGCCCAGCGCGGCGTGATCTGCCGCGTGCTGATGGATGGGCTAGGCTCGCGGGCGGGCCTGACGACGCTGGCGCCACGGCTGCGCGCGGCGGGCGTGGAGGTCTACGAGGCGCTCAAGCCTGGCGGCTTCTTCTGGCGCGGCATCGCGCGCTTCGACCTGCGCAACCATCGCAAGATCGCCGTGATCGATCAGCGGGTCGGCTATATCGGCTCGCAAAACCTCATCGACAAGAATTTCAAGCGCGGCATCACCTATGAGGAGCTGGTGGCGCGCATCACCGGCCCAGTCATCATGCAGTTGCAGGCGGTCTTCTTTGCCGATCGCTTCCTGGAGAGCGAGCAGGCGCCGTCGCCCGATCAGGAGCCGTGGCTCTTCGAGTTTCCGGCGGCGACCGGCGCGACCGCCGCGCAGACGCTGCCCAGCGGCCCCGGCTACCTCCACGGCACGACGGGTCGCCTGCTGGTAGGCCTGCTCTATGCCGCACGGCGGCGGGTGGTCCTCACCACACCCTATTTCGTGCCAGATGAGGCGGTCTTACAGGCGCTGCTCACCACGGTCCGGCGCGGCGTGGAGGTCCATCTCATCGTCTCGCGCGCCGCCGACCAGTTGCTCGTCAGCCTGGCGCAGAAATCCTACTACGCCGACCTGCTGGAGGCGGGCGTGCGCATCCATCTCTACCACCCACACTTCCTCCATGCCAAGCACATGACCTTCGATGATGACGCCGCGATCATCGGCTCCAGCAACATCGACGTGCGCTCGCTGGAGCTGAACGCCGAGTGCAGTGTGCTGGTCTATGACCGCGCGGTGGTGGAGAGCCTGCGCGCCACCCAGGAGCGCTACTTCGCCGCCAGCGAGGAGCTGACCGTCGCTTCGTGGGCGCAGCGGCCGCTCGGCGCGAAGCTCGCGCAGAACATCGCGCGCCTCTTTGACTCGTTCCTGTGAGCTGGTTCTCATACCCATGCCCGAAGGTCGGCATGCCTGGTCGCTTGCGATGGTAGCGCGCTCGCCGCGTCATGTGCGACTATGATGGGGCTAGATTGAGCCAGAGCCAGAGATTCCCGCTCGCCGTGGGCCGATGCTTGCCCCACGGCGGCGCCATGCGAAGGGGCATGCGTCATGCGCGTCTGCGTCGGCTTACCCTCCACCATCCCCGGCTGCGCGGGCGAGACGCTGCTCGCCTGGGCGCGCCGCGCGGAGGATGGCCCCTTCGCCAGCCTCGCCGCGCTCGACCGCGTGGTCTACGACGCCTATGACCCGCTGATCGCGCTGACCGCCGCCGCCGCCGTCACCTCTCGCATCCGCCTAGCCACCAATATCATCATCGGTCCGATTCGCAATACCGCTCTGCTGGCGCGCTCCGCCGCCTCGCTCCAGGCGCTCTCGGCGGGGCGGCTGACGTTGGGCGTAGCCGTCGGCGCGCGGCGGGAGGACTACGAGGCGGTGGGCGCGAGCTATGGCGACCGAGGGCGTCGCTTCGTCCAGCAGCTCGGCGATCTGCGCGCGGCCTGGGATGAGGCGCGGATCGGGCCACCGCTCGGCGCCATCGGCGCGCCCGCCTTGTTGCTCGGCGGGACCAGCGACGCGGTCTATGGCCGGGTCGCCCGCTACGCCGATGGCTACATGCACAACGGCGGCCCACCACGCGCCTTCGCTCGCGCGGCGGACAAGGCGCGGGCGGCGTGGAGCGACCTGGGGCGGCCTGGCGCGCCAACGCTCTGGGGCCAGGGCTACTTCGCGCTGGGCGGCGAAGCGGCGGCGCAGGCAGGCGCCCGCTACCTGCGGGACTACTACAGCTTCGTCGGCCCCTTCGCCGAGAAGATCGCCGAGGGGCTGCTGACCACGCCGCAGGCTATCGCCCAGTATCTGCGCGGCTACGCCGACGCGGGCTGCGATGAGGTCGCGCTGTTCCCCGCCACGACCGATCTCGGCGAGCTGGACCGGTTGGCTGAGGTCGTCGCCGGGGTCAGCGGA
>DASVWQ010000081.1:0-8944 GCA_036393135.1 Ktedonobacterales bacterium | reverse complement strand
CGCGAAGAGGTCCTCGACGGCGACGCCCAGCGCCAGCGCCAGCTTCAGGCTGAGGCTGGTGGACGGCTCATAGTCGCCCTTCTCGATGGCGATGATCGTCTGGCGGCTGACCTGCGTGACGCTGGCGAGCCGCTGCTGCGTCCAGCCGCGCGTCAGGCGGGCGCTGGCGACGGCGTTGGTCATCCGCGCTTCACTACCCATATGTCAAGCATACTTTACATGCCCAGCAATGTCAAACCCGCTTGACATCCACCGCCCTCACTCCAGGACGAAAATCGTCTCCTCGATCTCCTCGCCACGCCCGTGTGCAAAGGACCGCTCGACACCGACCCGCCGGAAGCCGCACTTTTCCAGCACGCGCAGTGAGCCGGGGTTGTCTGACGCCGCACGGGCGCCAAGCGGGCGGTCTGTGACGACCTCCGCCAGAAAGAGCCGCAGCGCGCGGGTGGCGATGCCCTGCCCCCAATATTCCTTGCCCAGCCAGTAACCGACCTCGCGCTCCTCGCCCATCAGATAGCTGATGATGTTGCCCGCCACCGCGCCATCGCTGAGGATAGTCCACCCGATGTTGTTGGGCCGTGCGAGGATCTCCGTCCACCGCGCGATGAAGGCCGCCTTGTCCAGCGCGCCCTCCTGGGTGAACGCGGCCATTCTGACCGCTTCCGGGTCGGTCTGCTGCTCGAAGAAGATCGCCAGGTCGCCGGGCGCTATCTGCCGCAGCGTCACCTCGCTCGCCATCGTTCATCTCCCGCCACTCCCGTGGCGCGTCACGGTGAGCGCCCCGCTCACACACTATGCGCCAGAGACCAATCGCACCACAAGCGACCCTGGAACTGTCGCAAAGGAGCGCGATAACCCTCAGTGTGCTGACACGCACCGCGCCACGCTATTGTTGATGAAGTTGATACAATTGGTGTACTATTTTTCTCGTTGGGCGCGGGATGGTGGTCGGGCGTCTTCTGGCCGCCACGCGCCGGGCCTCGCAGTACGTCCGCGCGGGCCGCGCGGCGGGAGAAGGAGCGCACTGATGCCACATTGGGCGAAAGACGCCACGGAGTTGATCGGCAATACACCGCTGGTTCGCCTGAACAAGGTCGCCCCCGGCGGCGCGACCGTCCTGGCCAAGCTGGAATCGTTCCAGCCAGGCTACAGCGTGAAAGATCGCATCGCCGTCTCGATGATCGATGACGCGGAGCAGCGCGGCGTCCTCAAGCCGGGCGGCGTCATCATCGAGCCAACCAGCGGCAACACCGGCATCGGCATCGCATGGGTCGCCGCCGCGCGCGGCTACCGCTGCATCCTCGTGATGCCAGAGACGGTCAGCCAGGAGCGGCGGATGGTGCTGAAGCGGCTCGGCGCCCAGGTCGTCCTCACGCCCGCCGCCGGGCGCATGAACACCGCCATCGCCAGGGCCAGCGAGCTGGCGGCTGAGACGCCGAATTCGTGGATTCCGCAGCAGTTCGAGAATCCCGCCAACCCGAAGATTCATCGCGAGACGACCGCCGAGGAGATCTGGCGCGATACCGATGGGCAGGTGGATGTAGTCGTCTCAGGCATCGGCACCGGCGGCACGCTGACCGGCGTGGGCGAGGTGTTGAAGCAGCGTAAGCCGGGCCTGCGGATGGTAGCGGTCGAGCCGCAGTCGTCGGCGGTGCTCTCGGGCGGGCCAGCCGGGCCGACCAAGATTCAGGGCATCGGCGCGGGCTTCATCCCCGACGTGCTCGACACGAAGCTGATCGACGAGATCGTGCAGGTGTCGGACGACGACGCGATCCAGATGGCGCGCCGTCTGGCCCGCGAGGAGGGCCTGCTGACAGGCATCAGCTCGGGCGCCGCCGCCTGGGCCGCCGCGCAGCTCGCCGCGCGACCGGAGTACGATGGCAAGGTGATCGTGGTGGTGTTCCCCTCGGCGGGCGAGCGCTACCTCAGCACCGTGTTGTACGATGACGTGCGTGAGTGAGCAAAACGACGGTTCCCAACTCGCCCAGGTCGCGCAGTCGGCGGCGGAGGAGGCGCACGAGCGCTTCGCCCTGCCGCCGGGCTGCGTCGAGGGCTATCTGACGGCGAACGGCCAGCGCCTGCACTATGTGGAGGCGGGCGCGGGTCCGCTCGTCCTGCTGCTGCATGGCTTCCCGGAGTTCTGGTACTCGTGGCGGGCGCTGTTGCCCGCGCTGGCCCCCACGCGCCATGTCGTCGCGCTCGATATGCGCGGCTATAACCTCTCCGACAAGCCCGAAACGGGCTACGATGTCGCGACCCTCAGCGACGACATCCGTGGCGTGATCGAGGCGCTGGGCGAGCGCCAGGCCGACATCGTGGGCCACGACTGGGGCGGCGCGCTGGCCTGGGTCTTTGCGATGCGCGAGCCGGACTACCTGCGCCGCCTGGTCATCATCAACGCGCCGCATCCCGCGATGATGCTCTACCACATCCGCCGCCCACGCCAGATGCGCCGCAGCTGGTACATCGGCGTCTTCCAGCTACGAGGCTTTGCTGAGCGCGCGATGAGCGCCGATAACTACGGCCCCATCTGGCGCATCTTCCGCTCCGCCGATCCCGACCGCGCCTGGCTGGACGACGCCGACATCCAGCGCTTCGTGGACGCCATCGCCCGCCCCGGCGTCCTCACCGCCGCCCTCAACTATTACCGCCAGCTCGCGCGGCGCCCGCAAGCGATGGGCGTCGCCCGCGTCGTCACCGCGCCCACCCTCGTCCTCTGGGGCGAGCAGGATGTCGCGCTCGGCGTCGAGGTGCTGGATGGGCTGGAGGAGTGGGCGCGCGACCTGCGGATCGAGCGTTTCCCGCAGGCGGGCCACTGGCTCAACCAGCAGCTCCCCGACCAGGTGAACCCGCGCATCGCCGCCTTCCTGAACGAGGAGCGCTGAGCCAATGGCCGAGGATCACGCGCCGCCCACCGTGCGCCAGGCCACCCTGCTCGACGCCGAGTCGCCACCGCTGGCGCGCTGCTGCGGGCTGGATGAGGTGGGGCGCGGCGCGCTGGCGGGGCCGCTGGTCGCGGCGGCGGTGATTCTGGCCGACGACATTCGCGAGCGCCTGGGACCGCTCGCGCCCTTCCTGCGCGACTCGAAGACGACGCCCCGCCCCAGGCGCGAGGCCGTGGCGCGGCTGCTGCGCGAGCACGCGATGGCCATCGCCATCGCCATCGCCCCCGTCAGCGTGATCGACGAGCGTGGCATCGGCTGGGCCAACCGTGACCTCTTCCGCCGCCTCATCGGTGAACTGGACGCCGACCTCTACATCGTGGATGGCAAGGTCAGGCCGCCCGCGCCCGCCGACCGCATCGCGCGCGTCCGCTGCCTGGTGAAGGCCGACGCCAGCACGCCCGCCGTCTCCGCCGCCAGCATCATCGCCAAAGTCTACCGCGACCACGTGATGGCCGAGCTGGCGCGGGAGTGCGCGGGCTTCGGCTGGGAGCGCAACGCGGGCTACGGCGCGCCGGAGCATCTGGCGGCCCTCCACGCGCTCGGCCCCACACCCCACCATCGCAAGCTCTTCGTCGCCACGGCGCTCAGCGGTGGCCAGCGCGCCCGCCGCGAGCGCGGCAAGGCGCAACGAGAGGATGAGGCTGGCGGTTGAGACAGCGCCCGGTGGATAGCCTCCGAAAGGCTCTGTACGGCGCCCTTCTGGCAGAGTCCAATCAGTAGGCGGTCATCTCGAAGGAACGCTCGCCCGTGCGCCATTGTCACCTTGCTCCATAGAGGAGGGCCACGAGCAAGCGGAATGGCAGACTGGCGGTTGGGTGGCAAGCTATTTGTAAACGACGTAGCTGTCAAAAAGCGCCAGCTCTGCCTCGTCTGGTCGCTGGAACCTTGACCAGCATGCTTCCAATAATTCTTTCGTTATCGGTACCGTGCCATGTACTCGAAGAGCGTTGCGACCTTCAAGCCGCCGCCATAATTCGTCAAAGGGCAAGTCAAAGTAATGTAGTTCTATAGTCGCGCCTAGCTTGTGGGCAACCTCTCGATAGCTGTCACGTTCATCTCGCCTCCAGACTCCATCTTCCACAATGATGCTCTGCCCGCGTGTCAGTAATGCTATGCCGTGCTCATAGAGCCGGACCTGAAGTTTATGGCGAAACGCATCATCGAAGAAGTCAATGCCGAGAGCGGCTACCCACTCGTCGGTATTGATGCGGACTGCGCCTGTCGTCTTTTCTACCTCTTTTGCAGTGGTTGTTTTGCCGGAACCTGGGAGGCCGCAAAAAGCAATGAGTACTGGTCGCTGGTTGTTATTGCTGGCAAGTCCCACATCGGTTCTCCACATCAGAATCCAGGCAATTAAGGCATGTCGCCGCCCGCCTGGGAGCTGTGCGGCCCCCAGGCGCAGCTTTAACTACTAGCCTGCTTCTTTGGCGCTTTCGCAGCCCGGGCAGGCGCAGGCGCTTCCAGCTCCTCCGGCGGTAGGCTGGCGTAATACACCTCCAGCGCGGCGCGGTCTTCCTCGCTCAGCTTCATCTCGAACTCATGCTCCAGCTTGCCCTTTTTCAGCGCGATGTCCCAGCAGGAGCGGCGGGCGCAGACATACGCGCCCCGGCCAGACTTCTTGCTGGTTGGGTCCAGCTCGATATGCCCCTCCGGCGTCCGCACCACACGGATCAGCTCGCGCTTGGGGCGCGTCTGGCGGCACGCGATGCATGTGCGCTGGGGGATATGTTTCTGGCGCGGTTGTGGCTTGCGCTTGCGCGGCGCCTGCCCCGCCTGCCCGCTCTGCGCGCCTGGTCGTGCGCTCTCGGCTGCCATCTGTATAGGTCCTTTCCTCGACCTGTAGCTTCGACACTGGCGAAACGCGCGTGGCTCCCACCTCACCCTTGGCGAGACAGGAGCCACGCAGGAACAGCCGAACACGCCCCTAGGCCATCGCGCTATCGGGCGCCGGAGCGGTGGCGGGCGCGTCATGCCCGGCCCCAGCCTCCTCGGCGGGCGCGGCGTCCTCACGGTCGCCGGGGCGCGCCACATCCACCCGCCAGCCGGTCAGCTTGGCCGCCAGCCGCGCGTTCTGCCCCTCCTTGCCGATGGCCAGTGAGAGCTGCTTTTCTGGCACGGTGACGAGCGCCGTATGGTCCGACTCGCGCAACTCCACATGCAGCGGCTTGACCGGGCTGAGCGCGTTGGCGACGAACTGCGCCGGCTCAGGACTCCACAGGATGATGTCGATCTTCTCGCCGTTCAGCTCGCTCAACACGTTGTTGATGCGCGAGCCACGCACGCCAACACACGCGCCGATCGGATCGATGCCATCCTCGCGCGCCCAAACGGCCACTTTCGAGCGGCTGCCTGGCTCGCGGGCGATAGCCTTGATCTCTACGCGCCCCTCGCTGATCTCCGGCACCTCTAACTCAAAGAGGCGCTTGATGATGTTGCGATGGGTGCGCGAGACCAGCGCTTGCACGCCGCGTCCGCCGCCACGCTTCAGCTCATAGACATAGACCCGCAGCCGCGCGTTGCGCTGCAACCGCTCGCTGGGAATCTGCTCCTTGGCGTCGAGCAGACCCTCGATCTTGCCGAGGTCGATCAGCCAGGCGCCGTCGCGCTCATCGCGGCGCAGCGTCGTGCCGAGCATCAGCTCATCCTTCATGTCCTTGTACGACTCGAAGAGATGCTCCAACTCGGCTTCGCGGATGCGCTGCAGGATGATCTGCTTGGCGGTCTGCGTCGGGATCTTGTTGAAGATCTCCGGCGAGTCCACGTCGATATGCTGGCCCAGGGCGGCGTGCGGATCGAGCCGCTGCGCGTCAGCCAGTGAGATTTCGGCGTGCGCGTCCTGAGCCTGCGCGACGACGCGCTTGCTCTCCCAGACATGCACCTTGCCATTCGGCTCGACCTCGACCCGAATGTTTTCGCCGCCGCCGCTGCCCTTCCGATAGGCCGCGAGCAGCGCGTTGGCGATGGCGTCCATCACCCGTTCCTGTGGCAGGCCCTTCTCATGGATGAGCTGGGCGATGGCCGCCTGGAACTCTGTCAACATAGTGTTTCCCTCCAATGAGCGCGGACCGCCGGCGCGATTGGCCATCCCGACGGAGGCGCGTGCGGCGCGCATGCCACGACGCCAGACCGTCCGCGGGTAGCTTCGTCCCGCAGAATGCGACGAAGGCGCGAGAAAGACTCCCACGCCTCGTTCGAGTTCCGTATACGGCTAGACGCAGGGCGTGTCATCACCTGACGCACGCTGACTGGCGCCCCGGCTTCTCCCCATCAGGGGAGCCGCTCCGACGGGCGCCACACGCTTCTGCCCACAAGTACACGAAAAAGTGGGCCGAACCCACTTTCTCTCTCTGCGCTCAGTTCTACCGCAGTATACCACCTCACCACACGAAACCGCAAACAGACTCGCTTGCTCACGGCGCGCGAGGGGCACGACTCCGCTGGCGATAGAGCAGCGCCAGGAGCAGCAGCGCGCACGCGACGAGGAAAGAGATCGTGATGGTAATGAGGAGCGTACCCTGCGCCAGGAATTCACCCACAATATCGATGAGCGCCAGCGTGATAGTCAGCCCGCGCGCCCACGGATCGCGCCGCCACAACCACCACAGCGCGAGCGCGAAACACACCGCCAGCGCGGCGCCAGTGACCATGAGTATCTGGTAGGGCAGCGCCACGGTCGCACGTATCCCGCCAGCGTCACTCGCGAAGGCCAGCGTGACAACGATGTGCTGGATGACCTTCTCCGCCAGCAGCGCGAGCAGCGCCAGGCGCAGCCATCCGCCCGCGCGCGACTCCGACCGCTGAGTTTCGCCTGGTTGTCCCATGAAGCTCCTCCCCTTTAGCTGCCGACAGGCCACGCGACTCCCCCGACGCATCCTACCACCACTACAGCGCGGTCGAGGTCTGGCCCTCCGGGCGCGTTTGACGGGGCTGGAACGCCGCACATATACTTGAGGCGGCCAATGCCCGGCGGAGATGGCCAACGCAGGCCAGATCGCGTCGGACAGGGCGCATGCCAACGACTGAATGAGAGCGCAACACTACTGGCGCGGACGAGAACGACATCCTCGACGGCGCCCGCGCAAAGGAGCCTGGCGATATGGCAGTGGGACTCGGCTCTGACGAGCAGATGCTGATGGATATGGTGCGCGACCTCGCCCGCGAGCGGGTAGCGCCGCGCGCCGCCGAGATAGACGAGAGCGGCGAGTTTCCCTGGGACATGAAGGAACTGCTCGCCAAGCAGGACATCCTCGCCATGCCCTTCGCGGAGGAATACGGCGGGTTAGGGTCAAGCGAGCTGAGCATCCTGATGGTCATCGAGGAGTTGTCGAAGGCCTGCGCCACGACCGCGCTGCTGCTCTGCGTGCAGCAACTCGGTTCGCTACCCATCCTGCTGGCGGGGACCGAGGAGCAGAAGCGCCAGTGGATTCCCCGGCTGGCGAGCGGCGAGTGGCTGGCCTCCTTCGGCCTGACCGAGCCTGGCTCCGGTTCCGACGCCGGCGCGATGGCGACAAAGGCCGTGCGCAAAGGCGACAACTACGTCCTGAACGGCATCAAGCACTTCATTACCAACGCTGGAATCGCCCACGTCAACACCATCTTCGCCTCCACCAATCCGGAGGCTGGCACGCGCGGCATCAGCGCCTTCGTCGTGGAGGACGGCACGCCGGGCTTCCGTCTCGGCAAGGTCGAGCACAAGATGGGCATTCGCGGCTCGCAGACCGGTGAGCTGGTCTTCGAAGACTGCGAGATTCCCGCCGCTAACCTGCTTGGTCGCGAGGGCGAGGGCTTCAAGATCGCCCTGGCCACGCTCGACCGCACCCGCCCAGGCATCGCCGCGCAGGCGCTGGGCATCGCGCAGGGCGCCCTCGATTTCGCCGTTCAGTACGCGAAAGAGCGCGTCCAGTTTGGGCAGCCGATCATCGCCAACCAGGGCATCCAGTTCATGCTCGCCGATATGGACATCAAGGTGGAGGCGGCGCGCCAGCTCGTCTATCACGTCGGCGAGCTGATGGATAGCGGGACGACTGGCTTTGGCCGTGAGTCAGCCATCGCCAAGACGTTCGCCTCCGATACCGCCATCGAGGTCACGAACGACGCGATCCAGGTGCTTGGCGGTTACGGGTACATGAAGGAGTTTCCGGTGGAGCGGATGATGCGCGACGCCAAGATCACCCAGATCTACGAGGGCACCAACCAGATTCAGCGCATGGTCATCGCGCGGGCGCTCAGCAAATGAGTGGAGCGCAAACGAATACGCTGAGCTTCGGCCTGCGCAGCGGCGAGATCTGCGCGCTCAGCCCTGACACGCTGACCGTTGGCCAGCGCGCCGTCGCCCTGCGCGACATCGTATCCGCCGGGCTGGTCGCCGATACCAGCGTTCCCGTCCCGCCGGGCATGCCGCCGACGCCCGGCGTCGCGCTGGCGCTGGCCGATGGCGGGACGCTCGCCTTCACGCCCACCGAGCAACTCGACTGCTGGCGGCTGCTCCAGGCGCTCCACGCCGCGCAACCTCGCCTCAGCGCCCCACTGCCGCCACCGCCGCCCGGCGCCGCTGGCCCGGCCTATGGCGCGCCGCTACACTATGGCATTCCACCGGTCTACGGCTATAGTTACGCGCCTACTGGCCCGACCGAATCGGAGAAGACGCTCGCTGGTCTTTGCCACCTGAGCGTCTTCTTCGCGCCGGTCATCCTGCCGCTCATCATCTGGCTGGCGATGCGGCGCAGCCAGCCCTACGCTTCCACGCAAGCCAAGCAGGCGTTCTTCTTCCACCTGGGGTTCAGCATCCTCGCGATCATCGGCGTCGTCTCAATCCAGGCGATCTTCCTGTCGGGCGCGTTCTCCGCCGCCCAGGCCGCCTCCACCACCGACCCGATACAATTCGACCTGACGATGCTGCCGTTCGTCCTCGCCATCTACGGGGCGCTGTCGGTCGTCGGGCTGGTGGACGCGATCTTCAGCGTCATCGCCGCCGTGCAGAGCTTCCAGGGCAAGCCGTA
>DASVWQ010000080.1:0-2604 GCA_036393135.1 Ktedonobacterales bacterium | reverse complement strand
CGACCTGATCGTGACGCCAGAGACGCGCGTGACGCTGGTCGGGCCAAATGGCGCGGGCAAGACGACGCTGCTGCGCCTGCTGCTGGGGCTGAGCGCGCCGGACAGCGGCGCCGTCCGCATCGCGCCGAGCGCGCGGATCGGCTATCTGGCCCAGGAGCCGACCGCCTACGACCCGACGCGCAGTGTGCTGGAGGTCTATCGCGAGGGCTTCGAGGGGCCAGACGCGGGCTTCATCGCCGGGCTGATCGGCTACGGCCTCTTCCAGCTCGACGACGCCCAGAAGCCGGTTGGCGCGCTCAGCCCTGGCCAGCGGCGCAAACTGGAGATCGCGCGGCTGCTGGCCGAACGCCCGACCGTGCTCGCGCTGGACGAGCCGACCAACTACGTCAGCCTCGACATCCTGGATGTCTTTGAGGCAGCGGTGACAGCGTTTCCCGGCCCGGTCATCGCCGTCTCGCACGACCGCTACTTCATCCGGCGATTCGGCGGCGACACGCTGGAACTGCGCGATGGCCAGCTCGTCCGTCGCACCGCCGAGGAGTATCTGGCGCTAGAGGTCGGCGCCGGGTCGTGAAGAGGAATCAGACGGGGTAGAAGGGCAAACCTGGGAGGGCGTCTTCAATGCGATGCTGTGGGGGTAGCCAGACCGTCACGATGTGCGCGGCGCTGCCCGCCTGCCGCTCGATCTCGACCCGCCCGCCCGTGCGCTCGATGGCGCGGCTGACGTTCCGCACCCGCGCGAGACTCTGCTCGCTCGCCAGCAACGCTTCATAGACCACCAGAGTCTGAGCCATGCGCGTGCTCCTTTCGCGCTCAGAAAGCTTGTCCTGTCTGTCACTCGGAGACCCCACCACCTCAACCCACGGTCCCGGCCAGTGTCTCCCTCCGCCTCCTGGCGGCGCTGGCCGTACAGGCAATCTGGCGGCGCCTGCGCGACCCGGGCGGGGCGGGCGCCGTTGACGATTGCTTGTTCGCATCTACCATAACCGGGAATCCCGCAAAATGCAAGGGGCGCGCCCGGCTCACACGCAATCTCGCTGGCGCCAACCTTGCGCTATGTGCGAAGCTAGAGGCGGACGTGACGCCATCGCCGATGGGATGCGCAGCCCAGACTCGCGGAGACCCGAGAGACCCACGCCTGGAAACATGCCCGAAACCTTGCTCGCCTGAACGCCGTCCTCCGCGCGCTTCGCCGCACGCCCGCCGACACAGGTAATTCTCCTCGATGGGGAGGATCACTGCCCTATGGATTCATTCGATTCCTTCAACGCGCCAGCCACCACCGAGTCGCATTCCACGCCCCTTCCGTCGTCCGCCGCTCCCGCGCTCGTCGAGCTGACGCTGGGCCGCCAGCTCTCGCTCAGCGCGCTCTGGCTCGGCATCAACGCCATCTCCGCCGCTCTGCTGCCGATTGTCCTGCCAATCGAAATCCTGCTCTTCATCGCGCCGGGCAATGTGGGCGATGCGCAGCAGGCGGAGTTCCTTGGCTGGCTCTCGGCGGCGGGAGCGGTCATCGCGCTGATCGCGCCGCCGCTGGTGGGCGCGCTCTCCGACCGCACGACACTGGCGATGGGCCGCCGCCGCCCCTATATCCTGCTGGGCGTCGCGGTCTCGGTGGTTGGCGCGTGGGGGCTGGCCAACGCGGGCGATCTCAACGCGCTGGTGATCGCCTTTCTCGTCCTCCAGCTTGGCTTCAACATCGCCATCGGCGCGTATCAGGGCCTGCTACCCGACCGCACGCCAGAACACCAGCGTGGCGCGGCATCTGGCTATATGGGGCTGATGACGATCCTCGGCAACGTCGGCAGCCTGGCGCTGGCGGGTGTCCTGCTGGCGGGCGTCACGACCAGCGGCGCGGCCACGGCGGCGGCGCGGACGCTGATCGTGCGTGGGTGCGCCATCTTCTATCTGGCCACGGTCGGCGCGCTGGTCCTGACGACCATCATCACGATGGTCTGGACGCCAGAGACGCGCCTCACCGCCGCTGAGGTCCAGGCGCTCAGCCCCCAGCCGCGCGGCGAGCATCGGTTGGAGCGCGGGCTGCGCTCGCTGCGGGCGCTCTGGCTGGAGCCGTGGAAGAGCCACAACTTCACCTGGGTCTTTCTCACGCGCGCCTTCGTGATGCTGGGGCTGACGCTCTTCCTCACCTTCATCGAGTACTATTTCGCCAACGTCGCGCATGTCACCGATTTCGTCAGCCGGACCGCGCTGGTGGCGGGACTGGCGCTGGTCGGGGCGATCCTGAGCGCGCTGGCGCTGGGCATCCTCTCCGACCGCATGAACCGCGCGCTGCTGGTGGGCGTCTCCTCCGGGCTGATGGCGATCCCGGCGCTGCTCTTCGTCGTCGCGGCGGGGCGCATCCCACTGTGGCCGCTGGGCATCGTCTTCGGGCTGGGCTATGGCGCCTATACCAGCGTGGACTGGGCGCTGGCGGTGGACGCGCTGCCCGTCCAGGCCAACGCGGGCAAGGACCTCGGCATCTGGAGCGCCGCCTCGACCCTGCCCGCGATCCTCGCGCCCGCGCTGGGCGGCGTGGTGATCGGCGCCGTCTACACGCTCTACCACCAGACGGCGCTAGGGTATCAGGCGGTCTTCGCGCTGGCG
>DASVWQ010000079.1:0-7797 GCA_036393135.1 Ktedonobacterales bacterium | reverse complement strand
CTGGTCCACGACGAGCATGGCGCCGAGGTCCAGCTCACCAAGGGCAACTACGGCTCCAGCTTCCTCGAAAACCACAACCGCGATGTGCGGCGCGAGGCCTTCGAGGCGATGCAGGGAACCTACGAGAAGTACCGCAACACCTTCGGCGCCACGCTGGCGGCGCAGGTCAAGCGCGACACCTTCTTCGCCCGCGCCCACAAGTATGACTCGGCGCTGGAGGCCGCGCTCGACCCGCACAACATCCCCGCCAGCGTCTACCACAACCTCATCACCACCGTCAACACCAACCTGCCGCTGCTGCATCGCTACCTGCGCCTGCGTAAGCGCATCATGGGGCTGGACACGCTGCACATGTACGACCTCTATGTGCCGCTGGCGCGCGAGATCGAGTACAAGGTCACGTTCGCCGAGGCGCAGGAGCGGGTGGCCGCCGCGCTGGCGCCGCTCGGCGAAGATTACACCACCTCGCTGGTGGAGGGCTTCCGCTCGCGCTGGATCGACGCGCTGGAGAACGAGGGCAAGCGGTCGGGCGCGTATAGCTGGGGCGCGTATGGCACACAGCCCTACGTTCTGCTGAACTATCAGCAGAGCATGGACAGCATGTTCACGCTGGCCCATGAGATGGGACACAGCATGCACTCCTGGTTCACCTGGGGCGCCCAGCCATATCCCTACGCGCACTACACGCTCTTCGTCGCCGAGGTCGCCTCGACGCTGAACGAGGCGCTGCTCACACACTACCTGCTCCAGACCGCAGAGGACCCAGCCCTGCGCCTCTACGTCCTGAGCCATGCGCTGGAGGGCTACCGCACCACGCTCTATCGCCAGACGCTCTTCGCCGAGTTCGAGCGCGAGATCCACGCGCGGGCCGAAGCAGGCGAGGCGCTGACGCCAGAGCTGATGAGCAGTATCTTTAAGGGGCTGAACGACAAATATTACGGGCCGGAGGTCGAAGTAGATGACCTGATCGCCATCGAGTGGGCGCGCATCCCACACTTCTACTCCAGCTTCTACGTCTACCAGTACGCGACGGGCATCTCGGCCTCCGCCGCGCTCGCCAGCCAGATTCTGAGCGAGGGGGCGCCCGCCGTGGCGCGCTACAAGCGCTTCCTCGCATCTGGCTCATCGGACTACAGCATCAACCTGCTGCGGGACGCGGGCGTGGACCTCTCGACGCCAGCGCCCATCCAGGCGGCGCTCGACACATTTGGCCGCTATCTCGATGAGACGGAGCGGATGGTCTAGCGGCGTCATCTCAGGGGAAAGCGAGCAAACTCACCGATGCGCGCAGGCGTGCGGTATGGTATTCTGGGCGGGACATTCGATCCGCCCCACATCGGGCATCTGGCGCTGGCCCAGGAGGCCTGTGTGCGGCTCAAGCTCGACCGCGTGTGGTTCACGCCCGCCGCGTCGCCGCCACACAAGCGCGGCCAGCGCATCAGCCCGGCGGCGGACCGCCGCGCGATGGTCGAGTTGGCCATCGCCGACAATGACTGCTTCGGCCTCGATAGTGTGGATCTCGACCGGCCTGGACCGTCATACACCGTAGAGACGCTTCACGCGCTGCGGGCGCGCTGGGGCGCGGAGACGTGGATCGGCTTCATCATCGGGTGGGACATGCTATTGAGCCTGCCAACCTGGCACGAGCCAGCGCTTACGCTCGACGCGCTCGACACGCTGATCGTAGCGCAGCGGCCCGGCTACGGCGGGGACAGCGATGATGACCAACGCGCGCTCGCCGACCTGGAAGAGCAGTTGCCGGGTCTGCGCAAGCGGCTACGCATCCTGTCAGCGCCGCGTCTCGGCATCGCATCGACCGACCTGCGTGAGCGCGTAGCGCAGGGCCTTCCGACGCGATATCTGACACCAGACCCTGTCTGCGCGTATATCAGTTCGCACGGGTTGTATGTCTCCGCCACGAAGCCTGCGCCAGACCCGTCCTGAAGCGGCGCCGGAGATGCGTGAATACGCGCGTGCGCCAGAGTGAGAGGAGGCTGACCGTGAAGTTCGCCGACCTCGCCCTGAACGACCAGGTGCGGCTACGCAAACCCCATCCGTGCGGCAGCTATGAGTGGCGCGTGGTGCGGCTGGGGGCCGACATCGGTCTGAAGTGCCTCGGCTGTGGGCGGCGCGTGCTGCTGCCCCGCAGCGAGGTCGAGAAACGCATCAAGGTGATTGTGAGCCGTGGCGCGAACACACCAACGAATGTGAGTGACGAACAGCATGGCTGACGTGCGACGCGCCTCGGGAGGACCCAACCCCAACCCGCCTGCCCGCGCTGGCCAGACCGGGCCACTCGCGGTGGGCGAGCGGAAGCCCACGCCGAGCGGCGCCGCGCCGCGCGGTTTCACGTCCGTGCTGAAGAACCGGCTATTCCTGCGGCTGTGGATGGCCCAACTCATCTCGCAGACGATCATGAATGCGGCAAACTACGCGATGATCGTCCTCGTGACCAAGGAGAGCGATTCGTCGCTGGCCACCAGCGGCGCCATCGTCGCCTTCAGTCTACCTGCGCTGCTCTTCGGCGCCCCGGCTGGCGTGCTGGTGGACCGCTTCGACCGTCGGCTCGTGCTGTGGGTGAGCAACATCCTGCGGGCCGTCGCCTCCGTCGCGTTCATCTTCGCGCTGATCGTTCTCCCGCACTCCGTCTGGCCGGTCTACGTGCTGACCTTCTTCATCGCGATGATCGGGCAGTTCTTCACCCCCGCCGAGGGCGCCGCAATCCCCCGGCTGGTGCATCGCCAGGAACTCATCAACGCCCTGGCGCTCTTCAATATCACCTTCACACTGGCGCAGGCCGCCGGACTGATCGTCATTGGGCCGCTGGCGCTGCTGTTGATCCCTGGCTTCTGGCTGGGGACGGCGCACTTCGGCCTGCACGTGTCATCCGTCATGGCGCTCTTCGCCATCATCACGCTGCTCTACATCGTCTGCGCGGCGCTGATCTTCTCCATCCCCGGCCGCATGCTCAGCGCGCCCGCCGCCACCGTCGTCCCCGGCGCCCGCCGCCCGAAGCGCCTTCGCCGCGAGGAGGCGCCGCTGGAGGGCATCTGGTCAGGCATCGTGGAGTCGTACAACTTCATCCGCGCCGACGCCTCACTGCACATCTCCGTCTGGCAGCTTACCCTCGCGGGCATCATCGTCTCGGTCGTCGCGATGGTCGCGCCGCGTTTTGTCGGGGTCTTCTTCCACCAGCCGCCAGAACTGGCCGCGCTCGTCTTCATTCCGGCGGGCATTGGCCTGGTGATCGGCTCCGTCGCCACGCCCAACATCGCCCGCCGCCTGAAATATGGCCGCACGATCACCTCTGGCGTCGCCCTGCTAGCGGGGAGCATCGCCTTCCTCGTGATCGGCTATCTGATCGCGCCTTCACTGTTCGGGCATAGCTGGTGGGCGGCGTGGCCCTATCTCGGCGTGATGCTGACGCTCACCTTCCTGATTGGCATCGGCCTCGACCTCATCAACGTTCCGGCCCAGACGATGATGCAGGCGCGCTCGCCCGACTGGATCAAGGGGCGGGTGCTGGCGACGCAGATCATGCTGCTGAACGCCGTCACGGTCATCATTGTCCCGGCCATCGGCTGGACCGCGGACCACCTCGGCCTGCCGCTGGCGCTGATCGTGGTCGCGGCCATCGTTGGCGCGGCGGGCATGCTCAGCGTCTACCTCGGCGCCCGCGCGGGATCCGCCAACCTCGACCTCTCAGAGAGCCGCCGCGCGCCATCAGAGGGCAGCGCATGAGGTTCCTCTATCGGCCGCTGAACCGCGAGCCTGCTGACATCCTCGTGATGGCGCTGTGCCCTATCGGCGATACGCTCTTCCTCACGCCCGCGCTCGCCCGCCTGCGCGAACGCTTCCGCGCGGCGCGCATCACGGTCGTCCTCTCGCCCGCCAACGAGGGCATCCTGGTCGACAATCCAGCGGTGGACGCGCGCATGTACTTCCGCGAGCGAAGCGCCGCGCCGGGGCTGCTGCGGTTCGCGCAGGGCGTGCGCCGCATCAGCCGCCTCCGCCCCGACCTGATCGTCAACTTCTCCGCCGCTGGAGACTGGATTACGCTGCTGGCCGGGCTACGCGCGCCACGCTTGAGCATCGATATGCCTTTCCTCTGGACCGTCTTCGGCACGCGCAATCGCGCGTTTCGCCGCCGCCACGCCATCGACCACTATCTGCGCGTCGTCGAACCGGTCGCCGGACCATGCGACGACGCCGAGGCGCGCATCCCGCGCTATTACCTGACAGATGCGGCCAGGCGCGAGGCGCGCGCGCTGCTCGTCGCGGACGGCGTGAAACCCACCGACATGATCGTGACGCTGCACGTCGGCGGCGACGGCTTCGGCGGACGCAAACGCTGGGAGCCAGAGCGGTTCGCGCGGGTGGCCAACGCGCTGGTCGAGCGCTACGACGCGCGCATCTTGATCGTCGGCGGCAAGGCGGACCTGGCGGCGACGGATGCCGCGCTGGCGCTGATCCCGCGCAACGCCCGCTCGCTGGTCGGCAAGACCTCGCTGGGTGTCACTGCCGCGCTGATCGAAGCGTCGGCGCTCTTCATCGGCAACGACTCCAGCCCGCTGCACCTCGCGGCGGCGGTTGGCGCGCCCGCCGTCGGCGTCTATGGCCCCTCCGACTGGGGGGTATTCCAACCCGTCGGGCGTCCCGGCTACCGCATCCGCGCGCTACATTCCGATCTGCCCTGCGCTCCGTGCTTCCGCTTCATCGGCAATGCGCCGCTCTGGAAGCCCAACCCGTGCTATTCCTACGCCTGCCTCAAAGCGATTGACTCGCGGCAGGTGTTGGCGGCGGCGGTCGAGTTGCTGGGCAGTGGCGGACGGACGAGCGCTCACACACCCGCCACCCTGCCGGAAAGTCACTGACAGGCGCGGCGCGGCGTGGTACCATAGACTCGCTTTGAGCGGCGGCGTCGCGGAAAGACGGGAGCGGACATGCGAGCGCAGTGGGACAGGCGCATCTATCGGGGGCTGATCCGCGTGGCGCTGGCGCTGGGGATGGGCGCCGCGCTGGTGGCCTGCGGCTCGCCCTCCACCACCACGTCGCAGGCGACGCCGACCGCGACCGCCGCCAGCGTATCCAGCGCCACCCCCACCGCAGGCGGGCCGACCGCCACGCCGCTCCCCGGCTCCGGCAATCTGGCGGGCGTGACGGACATCTGCACGTCGAAGCCAAACCTCACGCAGGCGCTGCGCCCAGAACTGCCCGCCTATAACGCCAACCTGCGACTGGCGACCCAGACCACCGGAGGCGCTTATGAGTACGGCTATTGCGTCACCGCCGACGTAGATACCATCCTGAAGTTCTACACCACACAGCTCCCCGGCAAAGGCTGGACCAACATCCAGACCTTCATCAACAACGCCACGCGCAACCTCATCGCGACCCGTGGGGCCGAGCAGCTCACCATCACCATCTCGCCCGATGTCGTGCAGGCGGGCAACGCCGACCTGCTCATCATCGTCAGCGGCGGCTGAGGCGGCGTTACTCGAACTCCGCGCGCACAGGCAAGTGGTCGGAAGCCAGGATCACCAACGGGCTTTCCACCCGGTCGCATTGGGTCGCACGACGGGCCAGCGCGGACGAGGCGAAGATATAGTCGATCCGCACCACGGGAGTCGGCGTCTTCGTCGTGTAGCCCAACTCACCCGGACGCATGCGGCGATAGACATCCTCATAGCCCGCCGCCAGCAGCCGGGGGATGACGAGGCGCGGCGCGGCGTAGGCCTGCCCGGCGAAGGCCTCATCTTCCTCGCTGGTCTGGATGTCCGGCGTGAACTGGTCGGCGGGGCTGAGCGCATTGAAGTCGCCCATCAGCAGCTTCAGTCCATCACCTGCCGGGCCAGTCAGGCGCAGCAGCGCGTCCACCTCGGCCACGCGCCGTGTCTCGCCGCTGACGTTGGCCTTGAGATGGGTCGTGATGACGCGCAGTGGCTGCCCTTCCCAAAGCGTCTCCACCTCCAGCGCCGTCTTCTCGAACTCCGGCGCGCGGTGGTTCGCACTGCCGGTGATGGGCAGGCGCGAGAGGATGGCGACGTGGAATTCGCAGTTGGCCTCGCCAAAGATCAGCCGCATCTCCAGTTCACGCGCCAGCGTCTCGACATTCTCGCGGCTGTTGGCCTCCTGGATGGCCACGACATCGGCGTTCTGGCTGCGGATGATGTCGCGGATGAAGGGCAGCCGCTCCTCACCGCCCACCAGAATATTGTAGGTCAGCGCCCGCAGCGCCATACGTCGCTCCTCCTCAACTCGACTCCGCTTGCCCTCAGTGGGCGCCATCGGCGGCGGACCGACTCGCGTCGGCGCCTTGCCGCACGATCAGACAGGTCGATGTCGCATAGGCGTAGAGCTTGCCCTCGGCGTCGGTCAGCCGCGCCTCGGCCAACGCGGTCTGGCGGCCAAAGTGTAAGACAGTCCCCTCGCCCGACACGACGCCCATACCCATCCGCAGTCCTCGGATCAGGTTCACTTTCAGTTCCAGCGTCAGGTAGGCCACTCCGGCGGGCGCAAGCGTCTGCACGGCGCAGCCCATCGCGGAATCGAGCAGCGTCGCCGCCAGCCCGCCATGTACCACGCCAATCGGGTTGTAATGGTATTCGGCAGGCTCGACGGTAAAGATCACCCGCCCCGGCTCGACGCTCACCAGCCGCATGCCCAGCAACTCGGCCATCGGTGGCGGCGGGAACTGGCCCGACTGGATCGCGCGCAAGAACTCGATGCCGCTCATTCCCTCGCGCTCCGCCTGGAGCCGTCCGCGCTGTGGATCATCCCAGCGCGTCAGCCGCTCGCGCCGCTTCACCTGGGTATCAGCCTGCGCGTCGCGTCCATCGCTCATGCCATGTCTCCCTGCCATTGGTCTTGCCGGGTCTTACCCTGTCTCACCAGATCTCACCAGCCAGAGGTCGCCGTCTTGCGTCCCGCCAGCCGCCAGCGCCAGCCATCCTCGCGCGCATCGCCCGTCGCCGCCAGTCGCCGCGCGCCCGCCGCGCCGCCCTGGTCGCGCGCCACCAGCGCCGCCGCCAGCGCCGCCACCTGCGCATCACTCAGCGCCTCGCTCAGCGCCTCGCCCTCTGGCGCCGTGGCGCCATCCAGCGCGGCGTCGGGACGCCATTCCTCGGCGATGAAGTCGGTCGAGAAGTCGCCCGCCAGGAAGCGCGGCTGCCGCGTGATCCACTGGGCGAAGGGAATCGTCGTCCGCACGCCAGCGATGACATACTCGTCGAGCGCGCGGCGCAGGCGCTCCACCGCCTCCTCGCGGTCCTGCCCCCAGCAGATCAGCTTGGCCAGCAGTGAATCGTAGAAGAGCGGGATACGCATGCCCTGGTAGACGCCGCTGTCGAGGCGCACACCTGGCCCGGCTGGTTCACGCAGCGCCGCGATGGCCCCGGCGGCGGGCAGGAACTTGTTGAAAGGGTCCTCCGCCGTGATGCGCGCCTCGATGGCATGCCCCCGGAACTGGACATCCTCCTGGCGGACGCTCAGCGGCAAGCCCGCCGCGATGCGCAACTGCTCGCGCACGAGGTCCAGCCCGGTGCGCCACTCCGTCACCGGATGCTCCACCTGGAGCCGCGCATTGACCTCCAGGAAGTAGAACTGGCCGTCGGCGCCGAGCAGGAATTCCGCCGTGCCAGCGCTGGTATAGCCGACTGACTTCGCCAGCCGCACCGCCGACTCCAGCAGGCGCGCCCGCGTCGGCTCGTCCAGGGCGGGCGAGGGCGATTCCTCGATCAGCTTCTGGTGGCGGCGCTGGATGGAACACTCGCGCTCGCCCAGATGGATGACATTGCC
>DASVWQ010000078.1:0-2322 GCA_036393135.1 Ktedonobacterales bacterium | reverse complement strand
ACAGACCCGCGTTTCGCGGTCAACAGCGCGCGCGTGGAGAACGTGACGGAGCTGGACGCCATCATCGGCGGCTGGATGGCGCAGCGGGACCGCGATGCGGCGCTGGCCGAGCTACAGCGCGCGGAGGTGGCGGCGGCGCCGGTCTACGATGTCGCCGAGATCTTCGCCGATCCGCACTTTCAGGCGCGAGGGAGCATGGTATCGGTGCAGGACACGTCCGTGGGGCCGATGCGGCTGGTGGATGTCGCGGCGCGATTCAGCGAGACGCCCGGCCAGGTGCGCCACACCGGCCCCGCGCTCGGCTCCAGCAACGCCGAGGTCTACGGCGCGCTGGGCGTCAGCGAGGAGGAACAGGAGGCGCTAAGGCGTGAGGGTGTGATCTAACTCGCCTGCCATAGCGCTACGCCCGCTTGTTCACAACGTCAGGTGATAATGCTATCCTGTCGGAAGGCGACTGACCCGCCTTCCGCGTTCGCAGCGCGGCGCAGGCGGTCACAGCCGCCGCAGAGGCCGCGCGAGGGAAGACCACGATGATACTCCGCTCAACGCTCTTTGCGCCCGCGACACACGCGCGGCATGTGGAGAAGGCCCTCGCTGGCGAAGCCGATGGCGTAATCCTCGATCTAGAGGATGCTATCGCCATCGCGGAGAAGGCCGAGGCGCGGCTGGCGGCGCGGCGAGCGCTGGCCGCGCGCGGGGCTGGTGGCCCGCGCGTCTACGTTCGGGTGAACGGATTGACGACGCCCTTCGCCTATGATGACCTGCGCACGGTCGTCACGTCGGGGCTGGATGGCGTGATCCTGCCAAAGGTGGAGTCTGCCAACCAACTGGCGACGCTGGACTGGCTGCTCACCCAGTTGGAGCGCGCGGCGGGTCTGGCGGAGGGCGGCATCGAGGTGACGCCGATTATCGAGACGGCGCTCGGCCTCGCGCGGATCGCGGAGATCGCCACCGCCTCCGCGCGGGTCACGCGCCTGAACTTCGGCGCGGGCGATTTCAGCCTCGACACAAACATGACCTGGACGGCAGGTCATGAGGGCATCCTGTGGGCGCGGACACAGGTGGTGGTCGCGTCGCGGGCGGCAGGCCTGGAGCCGCCGCTCGATACAGTCTACGCGCGCCTCGACGACCATGAGGGGTTCCAGCGCGAGGCGGAGCAGGCGCTACGGCTCGGCTTTCAGGGCAAGGCCTGCATTCATCCCAGCCAGGTGGTGATCGCGAACGACGTGTTCTCGCCCAGCGCGAGCGAGGTGGAGCGGGCGCGCGAAATCGTTGCGGCATTTGAGAGCGCGGAGGCCGCTGGCGTCGCCTCGATTCGGCTTGGCGGCCAGTTCATCGACTATCCGGTCGCGGCGCGGGCGCGGCGCACACTCGATGTAGCGGCGCGCATCGCCCAGCGCGCCGAGGCGACCTAGCTGGGCGGGAGATAGTCGCCACCAAGTCCGGCGATGCGGGAGACCACAGCGCATGTGGATGGATGATGGCGTTCCTATCGCGCGTTCGAGCGCGTGGGAGCGATTGAGCCTGCGCTTTCGCGAGCGCGCCCCCGCCGTGCTGCAAGTCGCGCGGCGCTCGCTGCTGATGCAGTTCGTCAGCGTCTACATCGCCTTTGTGCTGGTCATTCTGGCGACCGGGGTAGCTGCCGACCAGATCGGACAGCGGCAGTTTCGTGGGACGATGCAACTCGCGGACCTGGCGCTAGCCCAGCAGGTCGCCTTCGACACTGGCTCGCGCCTCTCTAATGTCGAGGACTCGCTGGTGGCGCTCAGCCAGCTCCCGGCAGTGCGCACGGGCGCCGGGCCAGAGATGATCGAGGCGTTTCAGGCGTTCCGCATCGCGCGGCATGACGTCGATCAGGTCTACTGGCTCGATGATACCGGCATCCTGCGCGTCTCGGTCCCCACCAACCTGCGGACGCTGGGGTCCAGTTTCGCGGCTGACCCGGCGTTTCAGCAGGCGGCGCAGGGGTCCTCGGTGGTCGTGCAGGCCGACGTGGTGGACCTGACGACGTTCAACGCCGACATCAGCTTCTCCATCGCCATCCGCGACCCGCGTGGCGTCGTACTGGGTGTGCTGGGGGCCTCGGTGCTGCTGAATGAGCTGAATGTCCCCATCCAGTCGGTCATGACCAACCAGTTGACACGCAATCAGACGCTGCGGATTTCGATTCTCGACCACAGCGGGAAGATCATCGCCAGCCCTGAGCGCGAGCGGCTGCTTCAGTTCGCCACGCCGCTGCTCCCCGGCGCGAGCGCCGCGCTGGCGGGCCACGACGCGATGGTGGACGCTACGGACGCCAGCGGGAAAGAGTGGCTCTATAGC
>DASVWQ010000077.1:0-4915 GCA_036393135.1 Ktedonobacterales bacterium | reverse complement strand
GGCGCGAGACGACGCTGGGAGCATGCGATGCTGAACGAACTACGGGGCCGCAACCTGGCCCATGTCGGCTGCACGATTGGCCTGACGCTGGGGCTGGCGCTGGGGCTGATGGTGGCGCTGGCGATTGCCGTGCTGGTCAAGACGGCCAGCTCGGTGGATGTGGCGACGCTGGTCTGGTTTGCCATCACAGGCGCGCTGGGCGTGCTGGGCTACTGGCTCGGCGGGCGCGTGTCGCGTCGCCTCTGGGGCGCCGAGTTGGAGCGGCGACGCGCGGACGAGCGGCAATAATCCTGGCGGGGCTACAGGTTCACCAGGGAGACGCCGACGAGGATCAGCGCGACGCCCGCCCACTGAATGCGAGTCAGCCGCTCGCGCAAGAAGATGGCCGCCAGTAGCACGGTGACGGCGGAGAAGAGCGACGAGAGCGTCGCGACGACGCTGGTGAGCGCGCCCGCTACGCCAAAGTTGTACGCCAGGTTGGCGGAGACATCGAGCAGCGCGCCGGGAATCAGCCAGAGCCAGAAGGCGCCGGAGCGCGGAGCCAGCGGCAGCGCCGCCGCAGCCGCCGACCCCTGGGCGAAGGCGGGCGTGGGGAGCCAGCGCCGCGCAGCCCAGCCCCCCAGCACGACCAGCGTGAGCGCGGCGAAGTCGGTCGCCTTGCCAATCACGGCGACCTGCACGCTGCCGAGGTCAGCCACCACGTAGCGCAGCGCCCAGTAGGCCACGCCGAAGAGCAGCGTGGCGATGATCGCCTCCAGCACGCCAGGACCGAGCAGCCGCCGCCGCGCGCCTGACTCGCCGCTGGCGTGTGGCGTCGCGGGGGCCATGCCGGAGAGGATGACGCCGACCAGCGCCAGCGCCAGTCCGATCAGCGCCAGGGCGGTGGGGCGCTCGCCGGAGAGCAGCGCCAGCCCGGCGGCGATGGCGCCGAAGCTCGCCGCGATGGGCGAGACGATGGCCAGCACGCCGATGTGGAAGCTGCGGTAGAGCAGCGCCGCGCCGACCATGATGACGAGGCTCAGCCCCACCGTCGCCGCAATCGCGGATGGCGAGGCGCCCGCGAAGCTGGGACGCAGCCACGGCGCGACGAGCAGGCCCAGCGCCAGCAGGCTCACCACCTGCATGAAGTAGAGCGAGCGGAACGGCCCGACCGTGTGCGTCGCGCCACGCATGCAGTAGTCGGCGACGCCCCAGCAGATCGCCGCCGCCAGCCCCAGCAGCACACCACTCGCCATTGCCATTGTCCCTTCGCGCTCACGGATTCGCTGTAGCAGGTATCAGGAGGAAACCAGACGCGGGCGAGCGATCCGCATCGCCCGCCCGCGCGTTTGGCCAGTTCCCCGGCGCTACTCGATGTCGCGCGCGCGTGAGCGTTCGTGCTGGGTCAGCAGCCGCTTGCGCAGGCGGATGCTCTGGGGCGTGACCTCGACCAACTCGTCGCTGTTGATGAAGTCGAGCGACTGCTCCAGGCTCAGCTTGACCGGCGGCGAGAGGCGCACCGCGATGTCGGCGGTCGAGCTGCGCACGTTCGACTGCTTCTTCTCTTTGCAGACATTCACGATCATGTCGTCAGGGCGCACGTTGAGACCAACGATCATGCCCTCATAGACCGTCGTGCCGGGATCGATGAAGGTCTGGCCGCGCGCCTGGGCGTTGTTCAGGCCATAGGTCACGGCCATGCCGCCTTCCGACGCGACCAGCACGCCGTTGCGGGCGGAACCGATGGCGCCAAGCCACGGCTCGTAGCCGGTGAGCATGCTGGCCATCGCGCCGTTGCCCTGGGTCAGCGTCAGGAACTCGTTGCGCAGACCGATCAGCCCGCGCGTCGGGATGTCGTACTCCAGCCGCACGTTGCCGACGCCATCGTAGACCATGTTCGCCAGGCGCGCCTTGCGCCGCGAGACATTCTCGGTCACGGCGCCGACATACTCCTCGCGGGTGTCGATCACCAGCCGCTCGATTGGCTCGACAGTGTGGCCGTTCTCCTCGTGGGTGATGACCTCCGGGCGCGAAACCTGAAGCTCGTAGCCCTCGCGGCGCATCGTCTCGATCAGCACGGCCAGGTGCAACTCGCCGCGCCCGGAGACCACGAACTCATCGGCGCTGGCGCCATCCTCCACGCGCAGGCTAACGTTCGTCTCCAGCTCGCGATAGAGGCGGGCGCGAAGTTGGCGCGAGGTGCTCCACTTGCCCTCGCGTCCAGCGAAGGGGCTGGTGTTCACGCCGAAGGTCATCTTCAGCGTCGGCTCCTCGATGGCGATGCTGGGCAGCGCCTCCGGGACATCAGGATCGGTGAGCGTGTCGCTGATATTGACCGTCTCGAGGCCCGCCAGCGCGATGATGTCGCCCGCCGCAGCCTCCTCGACCTCGCGGCGTCCCAGCCCCTCGAAGGTGAAGATGTAGCTCGTGCGGCCACGCGACACTTCGCCGTCGCGGGTGATGCGGGCGATGGGCATGTTCGGGCGGACGCGGCCACGGTTGATGCGCCCGATGGCGTACTTGCCCTTGTAATCGTCGTAGTCGAGCGTCGTCACCTGCATCTGGAACGGCCCGCTCTCGTCCACCACCGGCGCTGGCACGGTCTCGATGATCGTCTCGAAGAGCGGCGCCAGATCCATGTTGCCGTCGTTGGGGTCGCGGCGGGCGATGCCCTCGCGGGCGATGGCGTAGAGGACGGGGAAATCGAGCTGGTCGTCGCGGGTAGCCATCTCCAGGAAGAGGTCCTGTGTCCAGCTCAGCACCTGCTCGATGCGGGCGTCGCGGCGATCGATCTTGTTGATGATGACGATGGGACGCAGGCCGAGGTCGAAGGCCTTGCGCAGCACGAAGCGGGTCTGCGGCATCGGCCCCTCAACGGCGTCCACCAGCAGCAGACAGCCATCGGCCATGTTCAGCACGCGCTCGACCTCGCCGCCAAAGTCGGCGTGGCCTGGCGTGTCGATGATGTTGATCTTGTAATTCTTGTAGTGGATCGCGGTATTCTTGGCCAGGATCGTGATGCCGCGCTCGCGCTCCAGCTCGTTGGAGTCCATAATCAGCTCGCCGACCTGCTGGTTCTCGCGGAAGACCTTGCTCTGTTTGAGCAGGCCATCCACCAGCGTCGTCTTGCCGTGGTCCACGTGGGCGATGATCGCGACGTTGCGGATGTCCTCGCGCACACGCCTGGTCGATGCGTCGTCAGACAGTTCCATCATCTGCATACTTCTGTGTGCTCGTACTCTTTCCCCGGAGCGCCCGTAGCGGTCGCGGCCTCTCCGCCTGAATGATTGTTTGCGGCGCGTCCACGTGCTCTCTCCGCTCGACGTGGGGACGGCGCGGGCGCGCTGGCCAGCATGCCATGCGCGCAAAGGCGGGCGCAGCGCACAGACTTCGCGCTGCGTCCGCCGTCGTTGGCGCCCGATCGTGGTGGCGCCGGTCGAGCGCGTCGCCACCCGCTGATGCTAGCGGGATAGCCTCTCACATCACTCGCGCTCTGCCCACGCGCTCTCAGCTAAGAGTATATCACGTCCGACGGCTGGCTGGCGAACCGGGGCGCCCGATGTGCTACGCTATGATGGCGCTCGCCGCGCGGATGGATGGGCGCGGCAAGGCGATGGTGACTGAACGGAGCGAAGATCATGGCGCGCGTCGCGGAGAACGGCCCGGCGAGGAGCGCGGCGGGCCGCCCCACGCTGGCGCGGCGCATCGGCGCGTGGGGGCGCGAGACACGTCGCTATCCACGCAATGTCTGGCTGCTGCTGCTCTTCACGCTGGGCAAGGGCATCCAGCTCAGCATTGGTCAGGTCACGCTCACCCTCTACCTCGCCAGCATCGGCTTCAAGTCCGACTTCATCGGGCTGCTGGTTGGCGTGCCAGCGATCGGCGCGCTGGTTGCGGCGCTGCCAGTGGGCTATCTGGCCGACCGCATGCCACGCAAGCCGCTGCTGCTCATCACCGGGCTGCTCAATCCCGTCTCGCTGGCGTTGCTCGGCGTCCTTACGAACCCGACGGCGATGCTGGCGGCGGCCTTCGCCAATGGTGTCCTCTCCTCGGCCTACTGGGTCACGATCATCCCGATGCTAACGGAGGCCGTGCCAGCGCGCCAGCGAGTCAGCGTGATGTCGCTCAATACCTTCCTGCTGCTCGGCGTCGGCGCGCTGGGCGGACTGCTCGGCGGGGCGGTGCCAGCGCTGGTCGGCGCGCTGACTGGCCTGCCCGCGTCGTCCGCGGAACCACTGCGCTGGGGCGTGATCGCGGCGGCCATCGCCGTCTTCCTGCCGACCGCGCCGCTCTTCTGGCTGAAAGAGAGCCAGGTCGTGGAGCCAGTGGAGTCGGAGCCATCTCCCGCCGCCGACGCCGCGCTGGCGGATGTCGCGCTAACCCCGGCGCCCGCGCTGGCCGCCGAGGCTGGCCCTCAGCCCAGCGCGCGTCCCATCTGGCTACTCTTCATCCTGCTGCTCGTGCCGGATGTTCTCTATACGGCGGGCGAGGGCGCGGTGGTCGCGCTGGAGCCGCTCTTCTTCCACCTGCGATTCAACCTGAGTGTGCCGCTGATTGGGGCGATTGTGGCGGGCGGTGGGCTGCTGATCGGTGTGACGGCGCTGCTGGCTCCCAGCATTGTGCGGCGCCACGGCAAGCTGCGCGTCATCACGACGGCCCAGCTGCTCAGCGCGCCCATCGCCCTGCTAATCGGCTACGCGCCGTGGGCCTGGCTTTCCGGGACGGCGGAGCTGGGGCGCAACCTGCTGCGTGGGGCCTTCGAGCCAGTCTACGCCACTTTCGCGATGGAGCGGGTTAGCGCCCGCTATCGCGCCCGGCTCAGCGGATTCTACAGCGTGACGTGGAGCGTCGGATTCAGTCTTGGCGCGGCGGCCTCTGGCTGGCTCCAGCGCAATGTCAACCTCTCCATCGGCTTCCTGCTGGGGGCCGTGCTGCT
>DASVWQ010000076.1:0-4368 GCA_036393135.1 Ktedonobacterales bacterium | reverse complement strand
GCGCAGATGCGCTGGCTCAGCTCGGCGCTGAAGGTGAACTGAAACGCCACCTGGCGCGGGTAGCGCACCGCCAGCTTCTGGATCATCTGGTGATAGTGCGAGTCGCCCGTCCCCTGTATCATGATCTGCACGCCCTGCGCCAGCAGCGGCAGCAGCGACTGGTCGAGCAGATCATAGCCCTTCTGGTCGTTCAGGCGCGAGATGATGGCCAGCAGCGGCGTGCGCTCCTCCACCGGCAGTCCAAACTGGCGCTGGAGGGCGGCCTTGTTCTCCGGGCGCCGATCGAAGCTGAATGCGTCGAATCTGGCGGCCAGGCCGGGGTCGGTCGCCGGATTGAACTGCTCGGTGTCGATGCCATTCAGGATGCCGTAGAGGCGGTCCTTGCGCGTGCGCAGGAGGGGGTCGAGGCGCTCGCCGTACTCCTCGGTCAGAATCTCGGCGGCGTAGCGTGGGCTGACGGTGCTGACGAGATCGGCGAAGACGATGCCGCGCCCCATCAGGTCCACCGTCGCTGACTGGTCGCCACCCTCGGTGTAGACGAAGCCCTCCTCCGCGATGCCCGCGACCTCCAGGATGCGATAGCCGAAGATGCCCTGGATAGCGAGATTGTGGATGGTGTAGACGCTGGCCGCGCGTCCCAGCGCCGGATCATCGCGGTAAATTGTCTTCAGCCAGTTCGGCACGACGCCAGTATGCCAGTCATGGCAGTGGATGACGTCAGGCACCCAGTCGCCCACGCGGATGAACTCCATCACGGCGCGGCTGAAGAGGATGAAGCGGTCGCCGTCGTCGGGGTAGTTGGCCAGCCGCTCGCGGTTGAAGTAGGCGGGCGCCTCGACGAAGTAGATGCGCACGCCATCCTGGCGCGTCTCGTAGACATCGACCAGTTCGCTGCGCTGGCTCATCGGCGCGGCCACTCGCGAGGCGACCAGCTGCAGCCCCCAGCGCTCCACATCTACCGCCTTGTAGCGCGGCAGGGCGATGCGCACGTCGTGGCCCATCTGGCTCAGCGCCCGTGGCAGCGCGCCGATGACATCGGCGGGACCGCCCGTTTTGACGTAGGGCGTTACCTCAGCGGCCATGAAAAGGATGCGCAGGCGCGGGCCACGCTGCGCCGCCACCGCATCCAGACGCGGGCTGGTCAGCGGCTCTGGCTGGCCGGTGGCGGGCGCGCCGGGCGCGGCCAGTGGCAGGGCCGATGCGGTTGGGAGCGATCCACGCGGGTTGGCGCTGGTCGTGATGGGTTCGGACATGGCGCATGCTCTCCCATGTAGGCGACATCATCGGCGCCCCGGCGCGCTGTGAACACCCTCACTATCGCACACAAGGCAAGCGCGAGGGGTAGCCCCCGCGCTGCGCCCGCGGCGGCCAGCGCCGCGCGCAAATGATCGCAAACGAGCGCGAGGCTCGTAGCCCGGATGGGCCACGAGCCTCGCGCTCGCGGAAGCTGCGCCGTGTTTAGCGGGCGGCTACGGCTGCCCCGGTGGTGGCGGGCAGCGCATACTGGTCGTCGGGGTCAGGCCCGGCGGCGATGTAGGCGAAGGCGCCGATCATCGCGATCCAGAAGCCCAACTCGACCAGTTCTGGATAGACGAAAGGCATGTTGTAGATGATGACCGCCTCGGCCACGCCGATCAGCGCCACCACCACAATGGTCAGCGCCCAGCGTCCGGCGCCCGCCTGCACGGAGGCGTAGAGCGCCGCGAGGATGCCCACGACCTCGAAGCAGATGCCCGCCAGGAACCAGGCCTGACCGCCGCCCATCGCGTCGATGCCGTAGTACAGCACATCCCAGCGGTAGCCGATGATCGCGCCGATGATCTCGAAGACCAGGCCGAAGATCAGCGCCCACATCGCGAACTTGCGGATGTTGCTCATCGGCTTGCGACGGATCAGCAGGGTGATCTGGAAGGCTCCAACGCCAGCCATCAGCAGGACGCCCCAGAAGGCGTCGTGCAGGCCGCCGTTACCGGGCTGGTAGAAGAGCGCCAGCGCCTCGACCTCGAAGAAGGAGGGCATCGAGAGCAGCGCGAAACCAGTCAGGTAGACGACCAGCAGTGTGCCGAGCATCAGCCACTGGCCAACGCAGCCCAGCGGTTGCGGACGGGTCGGCGCGAACTCCACCTGGGTCGCCCAGGTCCACGCGAAGGCCATCACCAGGAAGGAGGCGCAGAGCATCAGGCCCATCGGCGTCTGCATCGGGTCGTCCTGGTGAATCAGCGTGGCCGCCAGAGCCGCCCAGACGATGCCATAGGTCCCCGCCAGCACCACCATGTTGCGCTTGGTGCTCCAGAAGTAGAGGCCAGCCAGGAACAGGCCGAAGGGGATCGAGAAGACGATGGCGCAGATCAGGTAGCCGGTGAAGGGCGTAAACGTGCAGGTCGACGGCACCGCCGTCTGCTGTGAGCACTGTACCCAGAATTGGGTCGAGTCGACCTGGTGGATGGCGTAGACCACCGGATAGACCGCCGCCCAGACGATCAGCAGCGGTACGCCAATGGCGCCGAACAGCCCCACGACGCCCGCCATGTAGTTGCCAGGCATGAACTGCTGGCGGTGTTGCGTCATCACCGGCAGCAGCCAGGCGACCAGCGCCAGCAGCGCGGCGAGGGTGGCGATGAAGAGCAGGATGTTGCCCACGACGCCCGCTGTTCCCTTCGGGTCAAAGGTCGCCGGGCTGAAGGTGTAGACCGTCAGCCAGACGGCGACCAGCGCGATAGCCACGGCCAGCGAGAGGCGCACGATGATGTCGCGGGTGGGGCCAACGAAGCGCCCGGAGAGGATCGGCCGGTTGAGGATGGCGATGACGAACATGCCCAGACCGATGACCAGTCCCAGGATGCCAATCGCCTTCAAGTCGATGCTCTGGGGCTGGAACCAGATGGCGTTGAATAGCCAGGCCTGGTTCGGGTCGGGCCAGTAGGTCGTCGTGATGACGGGCGCGCCGTTGACGACCGACGAGGTGATCACAGCGTCGGGCAGGTATTCATGCCAGACACCGGTGAAGACGTTGTAGAGGAAGAAGCCGCCGACCGCCGTGACGCCCGCGCCGATGACGGCAAAGAGCGGCCAGGGGATGATCGGGCGCGGGTCGTACAGGAACGCGATCTCTAGCGCGATGACCCCCAGCCCGACCGAGAGCAGGCCCAGATCGAGGAAGCCCTGCTCCATGCGGGTCAGCTTCGCCAGGGTCGAGATCGTGAAGAAGTAGCCCGGTATCTGGCCGATGAGGATGGCGGCCAGAAAGAAGAAGCCGACCGCTATCGCTACCGCTCGGGCCCACGACATCGGCTTTTCATGTTCGCGCGTGGGCGCCGCTGCCGTTATTGCCATGAAGCATGATCCCTTTCAGAGCAATGATTTCCGCTGCGAGCGGCGACGCGAGGACGCCGACACGCGGGCCGCGACGATGGTGGTCGGCGTCCATCCACGCGGGTAGACGCCGCCATGTCGCCTGGCTATTGGACGGTGATCCAGCCGACCATCGCCGGGTGGATGCCGCAGTAGAACGGATACTCGCCGGGCGTCGTGAATGTAAAGGTGTACTTGTCGCCCGTGTTGAGGATGGCCGAGTCCGGGAACTTGTTGTTGGGCGTGCCGCCGGAGCCGCTCACCACGTTGTGCGGGATGCCCGCCGAATTGTTTTCCCAGGTGACGGTCGTTCCGACCTTGATGAGCAGGTTTGCGGTGGTATTGCCGACAACCTGCCACTGGAAGCCAGAGCTATTCGTCGTCGAGGTGACTGCCTCGATGGTCGCCGTCTTGCTGGCGGTTCCGTCAATGAAGGTATTGGCGGGCGGCTTGCTGCCACCCTTCTTCTCGGCGTTGTACTCGGCCTGCTGGGTCGCGTTGATCAGCGTATCGTAGACGTAGCTGAAGCCGTTGGTTGTCTCCGGCGCCTTCGATGCGGTGTACTTGCTGTCGGAGGAGCGGATCAGCGCCACCAGATAGCTGATGTCGTCGGGAGTGAGCGAGCCACCGTAGGTGTCGAGCCAGGCGGGCATCAGCAGCACTGCCGGATCGCTCGGATTCGCGATGCCGCCGGAGATGATGCGGGTTAGGTCCTGATCGGTCAGCTTCGAGATGGCGGGATTGCCGTTGAGCTTCGGACCGTTCAGCCCCTGCCCCAGATAGCCGTGGCAGGTCGCGCAGTACTGGCCAAAGAGCGCGGCGCCCCGGTGGAGTGTCAGGTCATACTGTTGAGCCTGCGCGCTCGCCTGGTACTGGGTCTGCGCGACCAGCATGAACGGGAGCATCAAGCCGATGGCGATGATGACGATGAGTGAGGCATACCCTGTTTTGGTGACCGCGTTGCCACGAGAATAGAAGACATAGACCAGCGCGGCGACGCCCAGTGAGACAACAGCC
>DASVWQ010000075.1:0-4011 GCA_036393135.1 Ktedonobacterales bacterium | reverse complement strand
GGCGCGCTGGCCACGGCGTCCGGACAGTCGGCGGAGTTCGTGGCGCTGGTCAATATCGCCAGCGCGGGCGACGAGATTGTCAGCAGCGCGGGCCTCTACGGCGGCACATACAACCTGCTCGCGCAGACCCTGCCGCGCCTGGGTATCACCACGCATTTCGTGGATGGCACGGATCCGGAGGCCTTCCGCCGGGCCATCACGCCGCGCACACGGGCGGTCTACGCCGAGTCGGTTGGTAATCCGCGCCTGGACACGCTCGATTTCCGCGCGGTGGCCGACGTCGCGCACGCGGCGGGGATCCCACTGATCGTGGATAACACCTTCCCCAGCCCCTATCTCATCCAGCCACTGAAGCATGGCGCGGATATTGTGGTAGAGTCGGCGACCAAGTTCATCGGCGGGCATGGGACGAGTATCGGCGGCGTGATCGTCGATGGCGGGGCGTTCGACTGGGCGGCCAGCGGCAAGTTCCCCAGCCTGACCGAGCCAGACCCCTCGTACCATGGCGTGCGCTATGTCGAGGCGGTGGGGCCGCTGGCGTACATCATCAAGGCGCGCGTGCAACTCCTGCGCGACCTCGGCCCAGCGGTCAGCCCGCTCAATAGCTGGCTCTTCCTGCAAGGGCTGGAGACGCTGCCCCTGCGGATGGAGCGGCACAGCGAGAACGCCCTGAAGGTCGCGCGCTTCCTGGAACACCACCCGGCGGTGACGTGGACGCTCTACCCCGGCCTGGAAAGCCATCCAACGCACGCGGTGGCGGCCCGCTACTTCGAGCATGGCTACGGCGCCATCGTTGGTTTCGGCATCAAGGGCGGTCTTGAGGCGGGCAAGCGCTTCGTCAACTCGGTGAAGCTCTTCTCGCTACTGGCCAATGTCGGCGATGCGAAGTCGCTGGTCATCCACCCCGCCAGCACGACGCACTCGCAGCTGACCGAGGAGGAGCAGCGCGCAACGGGCGTCACGCCTGACTTCGTGCGCCTCTCAGTCGGACTGGAACATATCGACGACATCCTGGCCGATCTCGATCAGGCGCTGGTGGCGTCGGCGTCGTAGGGGGATCTCATCGCGCTGGCCAGCGGCTCACCACGTTTGGTGGGCGCGCTGGCCGGAGCGGCGAGCGTTTGATAGGGGAGTGAGGGCGATGCGAGTCGTCAAGTTTGGTGGCAGCTCGGTGGCGGATGTCGCGCGTCTGCGGCATGTCGCCCGCCTCGTCGCACGTCTGCGTGGCCAGGGACCGCTTGCGGTGGTCGTTTCAGCCATGGCGGGCGTCACCGACGCGCTGATTGGCGTCGGACGGAGCGCCATCGCGGGCGACCTGCGCCTGCCTGAACTGCTGGATGCGGTGGCGTGGCGGCACGCCGAAGGGTGGGTGGCGCTGGCAGGCGGCGCCCCTGGTGAGTTCGAGCGGCAGTGGGCGGCGCTCACGCAGGACGCCCAGACGCTCGTACGGCGTGGCGCTGGCCTCGGCGACTCCGCGCGCGAGCGGCTGATCGCGGACTTCTCCGGCTGGGGCGAGCGGCTGGCCGTAGGCCTGCTGGCGGCGGCGCTGGGCGAGGTCGGGCTGGTGGCTGAAGCCTTCCCGGATGCGCCAGTCGCGCTTCGCGGCGCGGCGGACGCCGAAGGCGAGCCAGAGCCATCGGCGCTGGCGACGCGCGCATGGCTGGCGCCGCGTCTGGCGATGCTGGCGCTGCGTGGCGGCGTTCCCGTGCTGCCTGGCTACATCGCGCGCGACGCGGCGGGCGCGCTGACCACGCTGGGGCGCAATGGCTCCGACCACTCAGCGGCGGTGATCGCGGCGGCCCTCGGCGCTGAGTCGCTCACCATCTATAGCGACGTGCCGGGGATGCTCACGGCTGACCCGCGTGTCGCCGCCGACGCCGCCCTGCTGCCCGTCCTGACCCATGACGAGGCGCGGCGGATGGCCACGCTGGGCGCGCGGGCGCTGCATCCCGCGACCATCGAGCCAGTGGCGCGCTGGGGCATCCCGCTGGCGCTACAGGCGGCGGCCACGCCCGACGCGCCCGGCACAGAGATCATCCCGTCATCGGCGGCGTGGGGGCGCGCTCGCGCTGGCGCGTGGGTCGTCGCGGCGCGCTCGCTGGCAGGCCAGCCTACGGGTGATGTGGCGGCGCTGGTTGAGGTGACGGCGATGTTGCTGCCCGCCTGGCCACTGGTGAGCGCTGACGTGCCCCGTCGCGAGCTGACGGCAGCGCTGGCCAGCCTGCCTTTCGGCGCTATGGATGCGCATGAGACGGCGGATGGCGCGCGTGTCGTGGCGCTGGCCGAACACGCGGAGACCATCACGCGGGCGCTGCATACCGCGCTGCGCGCCTCGCAGCTTAAGCGCTCGCGCGTCTTGCCTCGTTCGCGTCCCGCGCCGCTCGCGACCGGGGCATAGATCAGGCGAACCAGGAGAGGAGTGAGTGGACATGCGACGGATCTATGTGGCGGCGCCCCGCGCGCGGCGGCTGCCCGTGACAGTGCTGGGCGCGACGGGGCTGGTCGGCCAGCGCGTCATCGCCCTGCTGGAGGGGCATCCGTGGCTGGAGCTGGCGCATGGCGTCGCCTCGGAGCGGCGCATCGGCGCGCGCTATGGCGATGTCGTGCGCTGGCAGATGGAGACGCCGCCGGCCGCCGCCGCGCTCGATCTGCGGCTGGAGCCGCCGGAGCCGGGCGACGATGTGCGCGGGCAGATGGTCATCTCGGCGCTGCCTGCCGACGAGGCGCGCGAGCTGGAGCCACGCTACGCGCGGGCGGGCGCGCTGGTCTTCAGCAACGCCTCAGCCTTTCGCATGGAGCCGGATGTCCCGCTGATCGTGCCGGAGATCAACCCCGACCATCTGGCGGCACTGCCAATCCAACGCGACCTGCGCGGCTGGCCCGGCGCCATCGTGACGAATCCGAACTGCTCGACCATCGGTCTGACGCTCGCGCTGGCTCCGCTGCGCGGCTTCGGGCTGGAGCGCGTGGTGGTGACGACGTTCCAGGCGGCGTCGGGCGCGGGCTATCCCGGCGTCGCCGCGCTCGACCTGATCGATAACGTCGTGCCATACATCGGTGGCGAGGAGGAGAAGATCGAGACCGAGACGCGCAAGATTTTCGGCGGCTGGACGGATGGCGCCTTCGAGCCGCTGGAGAGCCGCATCAGCACGACCTGCGCCCGCGTCCCGGTGCGCGATGGCCACCTGGAAGCGGTCAGCGTCGAATTCGCGCGTCCGGTCGAGCCGGAGGAGATCATCGCGGCGTGGCGGGCATGGACGGCGGAGCCGCAGCGCCTGGGCCTGCCCAGCGCCCCGCAGCCCATCATCATCTATCGCGAGGAGCGCGACCGTCCACAGCCCATCGCCGACCGTCTGGCAGGCGACGGCATGGCGGTGACGGTGGGGCGGCTGCGGCGCTGCGACGCGCTGGGCTACAAGTTCCTCGCGCTCAGCCACAACACGATTCGCGGCGCGGCGGGCGCGGCCCTGCTGAACGCGGAGTTGGCGGTGGCGCGCGGGCTGGTGGACCAGGCCATCGCGAGCGCGACGCCGACCTCCTGAATCCACTGCTGGGAGACTCGCTCGCCAACCACCAGCCCTCCTCTTGTCCGCATCTCTGGTTTGTGTCATAACTCAGGGCGAGCGGCGAATGTGGACCTACCTCGCGTTCTGTTCTTCGTGTCGCATCGTGTGACGAACCCAGGTCAGCCGATCCACACCGCCTCTGGCTCTCCTCTGTGGCGCGGGCGCGTCCCGCTGCCACCGCACAATCGGTACTGGCGCGCCTGAGGGCGTGATGGCCCTCGCGCGCTGTAGACAGCGGAGGTATGCCACCATGAGTGACCAGCGCCTGCCACCAGGGTTTGAGCGTCGCCGCGAAGATGAGCGACTCATCACGGGACATGGCCGCTATGTGGATGACCTGCGAGCGCCTGCCGGACGCCCGGCTCCTCTCAGCATGGTCGTCGTCCGCAGCCCCTACGCGCACGCGCGCATCGCCGCCATCGATACCGGGCAAGCCGCCGCGACC
>DASVWQ010000074.1:0-3440 GCA_036393135.1 Ktedonobacterales bacterium | reverse complement strand
GACGCGCTGCCTCACCTGCGCATCGTCACCGCCGACGCCTTCGCCTGGGTGGCCACCTGCGACCAGCGTTACGACACGATCTGCGTGGACCTCTACGTCGCGGGCAAACTGGCCCACGGCGCCCTCGCTCCCGCCTTTCTGCGCGACCTGCGCCGCCTGCTCACTCCGCGCGGCGAGGTGACGTTCAATCTCTGGCGCTCGGCCTGGCTCACCGACCAGCTTCGCCGCATCGAGCGCGTCTTCGGCGTCGTCGCGCTGGTGGAGGCCGACGACAACGTCATCGTCCACGCCGCCCCGCGCCACGACTAGACCGCGCGCCGCTCACCGCGATACGATAGCCATATACCCTCTCGCGCGTGGACCACGTACCGTGGTGGCAAGCGACTTGCGCCTCTGGTACTCTTGTGGGGTTGGGGGTTGTGCGGGTGGGGGTTGTGCGCGACACTGGGCTGTATTCGTCGCCCGCGTGGCGTCAGGCATGGCGTCAGGCATGGCGCCAACTCATGAGACCCATTTCCCAGGTGAATGCGCCGACGTTCAGGTCGGAGGAGCCTCGATTCAATGCAGGAGATTCGCAATCCTGGTATGCAGCGCGTCGTTCTCTCCGAGAAGTCGCTTGTGGACTACGGCGCCGTCGCTGGAGACTCCGTGCTGGCCGACATCGAGCGGCTGGCCCGACCGCTCCAGGGCGCGCGGGTACTGCACATCTCCTCGACCGCCTATGGTGGCGGCGTGGCCGAAATGCTCCACACGCTCATCCCACTGATGCGCAGCGCCGGACTCGACGCCGAATGGGCGATCATCAATGGCAATGACGAGTTCTTTACCACGACCAAGGCCATGCACAACGCGCTCCAGGGGATGGACCTCGATCTGACCAGGCCGATGCGCGCCGCCTATCTCCACGCCAATGTGGATAATGCCGTCTACTTCGACGGCGACTACGACTTCATCATCGTCCATGACCCCCAGCCCGCGCCGCTGCGCACACTGCTGCGGACCGAGCCGGGCAAGTGGATCTGGCGCTGCCATATCGACCTGACCGCCGCGAATCAGGTCTACTGGTCGTTCCTGCGTCCCTATATCGAGGCCTACGACGCAGCTATCTTCACCATGCCGCAGTATGTGAAGCATGACCTGCGGATGGAGACGCTGGCCTTCATCCCGCCGGCCATCGACCCGCTCAGCCCCAAGAACGCGCCGATGGAAGCCACGCGCGCGGCGGGCATCGTCGGGATGTACGGCGTGGACGCCACCCGCCCGCTACTGGTGCAGGTCTCGCGCTTCGATCCGTGGAAAGACCCGCTCGGCGTGATCGATGTCTATCGCGCGGTGCGGGAGGAGTTTCCCGACGCCCAGCTCGCGCTGATCGGCTCGATGGCCAATGACGATCCCGAAGGCATGGAATACTACCAGCGCACCAAGACCTACGCCGACGGCGACCCCGACATCCATCTGCTCTCGAACCTGGATGGCGTGGGCAACGTCGAGGTCAACGCCTTCCAGCGGGCAGCCTCGGTCGTCATGCAGAAATCGCTGCGCGAGGGCTTCGGTCTGACTATCGCCGAGGGGCTGTGGAAGGGCAAGCCAGTCATCGGCGGCAATGTCGGCGGCATTCCCTTGCAGATCGAGGATGGCGTCTCGGGCTACCTGGTCGAGAGCGTTGGCGAGGCGAGCGCCGCCGCGCTGGAGATCATGCGCGACCCGGAGCGGGCGCGGCAGATGGGCGAGGTCGGGCGCGAGGTCGTGCGCGAGAAGTTCCTGACGACCTCGAACCTGCGCAACTACCTGCGCCTCTTCACCGAACTGCGCGAGCGCGAGGCGAGTGAGTCGAAGTCGCGGATGGCCAAGCCCATCGCCTGGTAGGCGCCCCATCCCATCCCCTGCGTGGCGCGAAAAGGGGAACCCGGAGCTTTTTCGCTGCCAGCAATGCGAGGCAGGCGCCCCAACAGGCCCCGCGTTCGTATTCCCTGTGGGAAGCTGAACAACAGACAACGAAGGCTTCCCACAGGGAGACGGCTTCTATGGATGGAACGGTTCTGCTCACGGCGCTGGCGCTCATCGTGGTCGGCGGCGCGCTACTCTTTGCCGGGTATCGGCTCTTCCGGCTGCTCGCGCCAGTCTGGGGCTTCATCGTCGGCTTCGACCTGGCGACCGCCGTGTGGCGCGGCGCGCTGCATACCCAGCCGCTGGCGGCGCTCCCCGGCTGGGCGGCGGCGATCATCGTCGGCCTGATCTTCGCCGCGCTGGCCTATAGCTTCTATTCGCTGGCGGTCGTCATCCTCGGCGCGTCGGTGGGCTACACGCTGGGCCAGGCGGTGGTCGCGACGCTCTTTGCGCAGGCCGGGCTGAGCGCGTTGGTCGCGGGCCTGATCGGCGCGGCGGCGCTGGTCGTGGCCACCATCGCGCTCGACCTGCCCAGGGCGCTGCTCGTGCTGCTGACGGCGCTGAGTGGCGCGGGGGCAGCCGTGGCGGGCGTTCTGCTGCTCTTCGGCTGGGTGAGCCTGGCGACCCTCCAGGCCAGCCTGACCGCCAGCGGGTCCGCCGCCGCCATCGCGCCGGGCTGGGTCACGCTGCTGACGCTGGGGCTGGCGGTGATCGGCATCCTCGCCCAGGCTGGCCACCTGCGCCTCGCGCCCTATACCCACGCCTGGGCCAGGCGCCGCGCAAGCGTCTACCCGCCCAAGTGGCCGCGCCCCTCCGCGTGAGCCTTGCCTCGCCGTGCCCTTCGCGGATACGCTGGTGAGTGGCAAGGATCACCGACACCAGAGAGGAGCGCGGACGCGATGCGAGTGCTGAGTGTGGACGAGATGCGCGCAATCGAGCGGCGCGCCGATGAAGAATATGGGCTGGATTCGCCGACCCTGATGCGCCACGCCGGGCGCAGTGTGGCCGAGGCGCTGCGGGCGCGGCTGGGCGGCGATGTGCGCGGGCTGCGCGTGGTGACGCTGGCCGGGCCAGGCAATAACGGCGGCGACGGCCTGGTGATGAACCAGTTCCTCGCCGAGTGGGGCGCGCGGATCACGACCTGGCGCTGGCGCGAGAACACGCTGACCAGCGAAACGGGCGAGACGCCTGCGGGCGATGATCTGGCCGGGCTGGGGGCCGCGCTGGCCGAGGCCGACGTGGTGGCCGACGCGCTGCTCGGCACGGGCCACGCCCGCCCGCTGGACCCACGCATGCGACAGGCGCTGGCGCTGGTGGGCGACCTCCGCGAGGCGCAGGCGGCGCGCTCCAAGCCGGGGCGCCCGCGTCCCCTCGTCGTAGCGGTGGACCTGCCCAGCGGCCTCGACGCCGACGCTGGCGCGGTGGACCCAGGAACGCTGGCGGCGGACCTGACGGTGACGCTGGCCTTCGCCAAGACCGGGCTGATCCTCTTCCCCGGCGCGGGCTACCTCGGCGAGCTGGTCGTCGGCTCCATCGGCCTGCCCGCTGCGATG
>DASVWQ010000073.1:0-9109 GCA_036393135.1 Ktedonobacterales bacterium | reverse complement strand
TACCGCTGCGCGCAGGCCACTGCGCTGGTACTGTCGGTATAGTCGAGCGCCGCATCGGTCACATACAGGCTGAGGTACAGGCTATTCCCGGCGGGCAGCGCTGGGCCGCGCACATGGACGGTGACCGACTGGCGCGGGGCGAGCTGCCCGGAGCTGGGCGACACGGTGAAACGCGCATCGCCGACGAAGGCCACCCAGTGGATGGTCCTGGCCGCTGGCTTGCCTGCCTGCGTGGTCGCCGTATTGGTCAACGTCCACTCAAAGTCAGTCGCGACATCGCCGCAGCGGAGCCCCGCGCTGGGGAACGCGCTCCGCATCACTGGCAGGGCGAGACTGGAGGCAGGTTCGGCGGTCGGCGTCACGGCTGGCGTCACGGCTGGTGTCGCGGGTGAGGCGATCACGGACTGCGCCACGATGAGCGCCGCGCCCAGCGGAACACTATGCGTGGGCGGCGGCTGGTTATAGATGTCGAGCGCAAGCTGCGGCGCCACTGCTGCCGCCAGCAGAATGCCGCTCGCCACCAGCAGTGTCGTCCGCGCGACCAAAGGCGCCAGGTCGCGATGACCGGCGCTCCGGGCAAGCGTCCTGGCCAGACTCTTGTCGCCGCTCACGATTCGTCCGGTGAGGGCCACCTGGCGGCGACGGCGCAGGATGACCTCCGCCCAGCCGTAGACCGTCATGGCGAGGAGGAGGCCGCCCAGGGTGTTCGCCAGGCCCCAGACCAGCGTGATGATGAGGCGTATGCGGGACGGCGGCGTGAACTGGTAGGCATAGATCGTGGTGGCGGTGACGCAGAGAGCCGCGTACAGCAGGATCACCACCACCGAGACCCACACGCTGGAGCCATGCGCGATCCGGCTGAGCCGGGAGTCGTCCTCTAGCTGACTTGCCATCGTCCCTCTCTACATCCTGCCCCCCGCGCGTCCGTCCGGCCGGCCAGCGAGCGGCGTCGCCGCCACCTCGCTTGCGGGCAAGTGTAGCATGCGCCTCAGGCCTGCGCAATAGACCGGCGCGCTGACGGATGGCAGGTGGAGAGGCTACTTCCGTGCGGTGTTGCGCGAGGCGGCGGCCCGGAGGTACGCCGTGAACTCTGGCTCCCAGGGCGCGCCGAGATAGATCGTGCTCATGCCCTTCCACCACGACTCAACGGCGGCGTCCTGCTTGATGATATAAGAGCCGCTACTCGTCCCGACCTTGATGTAGAGGCCCTGCGTGAGCTGGCGCCCCGGCTCGACCGAGCGAATCTGGCTCATCGGCACGAAGAACGAATTGGGGCTGGCCAGCGCCTGTTCCAGACGATTATCCTTCAGGCCGCTGGTGGCCAGCGCCTTCGCCACATCCACCAGTATCGAGGCGGGATGCGTCACCCAGCGCGCCAGTTTCGCACGGTAGGCGAGATTCTCCTGCATCATCTCGACCATGGTCTTGAGCATGATGCCCGCGCCGGGCTTGTTGTTCGTGGTCGTGAGAAAGACGAGGAACTCCGGAAAGGCGAAGACATCGCCCAGCGGCATCGTGTAGCCGAAGGTTGGTGGCTGCTCGGCGGGCATGCAGCGCACATGCAGATGAAATGCCGGGCGCGCGTTGGGTTGTTCGGCGATGTACGCGAGAAACTGGTCGAGATTGGCGGACATGTCCACGGTGTCATCCCTCCATCCATCACAATTGCTGTCACACCCTGGCGGCGGACGCGGTTAGTCACGCACGGCCACAGTTCCGTCATGCGCTGCCGTGGCGCGGGTGGCAGGCGCCTCGGCAAGCTGGAAGCCGCACTGACTGGCGAGATCGGCGCTCTGCTGGAGCAGTGCGGTGGCCTCTGGCGAGCCAGGCTGCTGGGTGGCGAGCCAGGCCCCTGCGTCGCGGGTGACGCGCGCCAGCGCATAGGCGTCCTCCACGCTTCGCGCCTCTACAAGCGCCGCATCGTAGGCCGCGCGGGCGCCCGCCGCGTCACCGCGCGCCGCGAGGATGCGCGCCTGGCGGCTGAGCGCGAAGGCGTGGGTAGGGCGCGCTTCAGTCTGCGCCAGCCGTTCCAGCGCCTCGCCAATTGCGGCGGTGGCGGCGTCGAGGTCGCCCATATCGGTCAGGATGCTGGCGAGCGCCGACTGTGCGAGGCCCTCACCCTGCGCGTATTGCGCCGCCTGGGCCAGTCTTAGCGCCGCGCGCGCGTCGCCTGCCGCATCGCCCACCCCGCGCGCCTGGGCCAGTTCCGCGCGGAAGACCCGCGCCAGCGCCAGACCAGGCATGTCGGCGGGCGCGTCTTCCGTCTCGCCACACAGCTTCAGCGCGGTGTCCAGGTGGCGCGCGGCGGCGTCCCACTCGCCCCGCGTGAAAGCGAGCCGTCCGAGCCAGGTCTGCGCCTGCCCCTGCCCGACCTGGTCGTCCATGTCGCAGAGCCGGTCGTAGGCGGTATCAAGGAGGCTCAACGCGCCGCGCTCGCCCACCAGCTTGCCCTGCGCCAGCGCGGCCCGCCCCTGTTGGAGCAGTGCGCGCGCCTCATCCACGAAAGCGTCCATGCGCTTGAAGAGGTCAGCCGCCGCCTCCAGCGCGACGCGGGCGGCGCGGGCCTGGCCACGGTCGAGCGCGAGCAGGGCGAGATCGATGTCCGCCCTGCTCTGCCCAATTGGGTTTCCCTGCGCGTGATAGGCTGCGCCCGACGCGCGCAGGAATCGCTCCGCCTGCGCGAGCTCGCCGCGCACGTAGGCCATTTCGCCGCGCTGGAACTCGACGTCGGTCTGGAGGGAATTGGAATGGACGTCCGCCGCGATGGCCTCCGCCAGTTTGAGGAAGCCTTCCGCGATGGCGTACTGGCCGCGGAGGCGCGCGATATAGGCCAGCCCAAGCAGCGCGATGGCGCGCCCCAGCGGCGGCCCGAAGCCTTCGAAGATATCCTGCGCCTCCTGGAAGTAGCCGCGCGCCAGATCGAAGTGGGCGCGGTACTGCGCGGCGCGGCCCAGATCGATCAGGATGTAGGACTCGCTGTGGCGGTCATGACCAGCGATGGCGATGCGCCGCGCCTCGGTAAAGAGGTCTTCGGCGTCGTTCATGGCGCCACGCAAGATGCTGATCTCGCCCATGCGCATGAAGGCGATGCTGACGCCCCATTTGATCGTCGCCTCGCGAAAGATCACCAGCGACTGGCGATAGGCTCTGTCGGCGTCCGTGGTCTTGCCTTGCGCCAGGAGCGTGGAGCCGAAATTCAGCATGGCCAGCGCCGCCGTCTCGCGGTCGCCCGCCCGTGAGAGCAACTTGCCCGCCTGCTCTAGCTCATCGCTTGCCTCGGTGAATCCGCCTTCATCGAGCAGGAACATGCCCAGATTGAAGCGCGAGAGGCCCTCGCTCAGCGCCTCACCCAGCTCATGCGAACGCTTCACGCTCTCCCGCAGGCGCGCCTCGGCGGCGGCGGTGCTTCCGCGCAGCAATTCGAGGTTGTAGAGCCGATGGGTGGTATCAAGCCAGAGCGCGTGGTTCCCGCTGACCGAGATGTGGTCGAGGGCGGTCTGGTAGTAGCGCGCCGCGAGGTCCACCTTACTGGTGTCGCCGTCCGCGCTCTGGAGCGTGAGAACGCCCAGGTCGGAGTAGATGAGTGTGAGGATGTCGTTGAAGTCGCCGGGATACTCGCGCGCCGTCTCCGCCGATGCCGCCAGCCCCTTCTGGTAGAGGCTCAGCGCCTCCGTCTCGGCGTTCTCGCCGTCGTCCGCCAGCGCATTGCGGGCGAGTCCGGCGTAGGCGTTGGCGATGTCGCGGACGATGATGACCTTCTTGTCCTTCGCGCGCGGGACCAGCGGCGTCAGCAGATTGATTACCCGCTTGTAATCCTCGGTGGAGCGCTGGCGCGCCGCCTCGATGGCTTCCAGATCGTCGAGCTGTCCGGCCTCGTCGGAGGCGACCACCGCCAGGCCACCGTAGACATCGGCCTGATCCACGAGATCATGCTGGTAGCGGGCGATGGCCAGGCTGCGCAGGTAGACGACACGGGCGTACTGCGTCTTGCCCGCCGCGCGCAGGGCATCGGCGTAGTAGTAGAGCATGTGGTAGTAGTCCAGCCGCATCGCCCGCAGGTGATAGCGGAGCCAGACCCAGGGCAAACGGCTCGCGCGGCCACGGTCCACCGCGCGCAGGCCCAGCGGCAGATAGACCAGCAGCGCCTCGGTCCGGCCCTTGTCGCGCCAGTCGGCGGCGGCCGCCGTGCAGAGTGCCACCAGCCGCGCGTCCGCTCCCAGCGCGCTGGCCCGCCGGATCATCCGCAGGTAGCCTTGCTGGCTGGGCGACTGCGGAACATCCGCCTCGTAGGCTTTGTTCGTGATAAAGAACCGCTCGACGCGGGCCATCGCGCTCGCCTGCGTACGGTTGTCGAGCAGCCTGAAGCGGCCCTGTGCGTCGTCGCGGACGGGAGTGGGCGCGTAGAGATTGCGCACGCCCGCCTGCTCGCCCACCGTCAGCAGCCCCCAGCCGACCAGCGCGGCCAGCGCGGCGCCCGCCTCGGCGCGCAAAACCTGCCGCGCGAACCCATAGGCCAGGCTTTCAGAGAGCGCCATCGTGGGATGCGCCGCCAGCGCCAGATAGAGCCGCTGGGCGGGACGCGGCAGCCGCTCGTAGAGGTAGCCGATGACCCGCTCGACACTGATGGGGCCAGATGGCGCAGGGGATGGCGCGGCGACGCGACGGTCGGGCGCGCTTAACTCGCGCGTGATCTCCTCCAGTGGGCGACCAGTGGCGCGAGCATACTGGCCGATGAGCGCCAGGGTCAGCGGGGCGCCGCCGCGGAGGGAGGCAATCGCCGCGACGTCGCGCTGGGCGGGCTGCCCACTCAGCGCCGCCACCAGCGTGGCTTGCGCGTCCGCTGGCCCCAGCGGCTCCAGCCAGTGATAGGCGCCAAGAGGGAAGAGCGTCTCAACCAGCTCCTCGCGCGCCACCGCCAGCACCGTCAGGTCGGCGTCGCGCAGTGGTTCGATGAGATGTTCCAGGCCCCTGAGGTCGGCGGGAACATTATCCAGTACGATCAGGACGCGATTGCCCCGCAGGACCCGCCGCGCGACTGCGGGCAGGCCCGCCTCATCCGCCGCCGCCACGCCGACCGGCGCGAACCGCGCCAGCGCCAGCGCCAGCAGTGTCACGGCGCGCTTCGAGGAGGAGCAGTCTACGATGGCGATACCGTCGGGGAAGCGGTCACGCGCCTTGGCCAGCGCCGCCGCCACCACGCTTGACTTGCCCATGCCCGATTTGCCGTAGAGCGCGATCACGCGGGCAGGCTTGGGATAGAGGCGGTCGAGGAGCCACTGGATGTCGGCCTCGCGCCCGCGCAGGGTCGCGGTGGGCGGCGGGAGCAGCGAGAGATCGTCGGGCTGTGCTTCGACCGCCTGATCGGGCAGCGCGTCGACGACCGATGAGCCGCCATACCAGCGCTGGCCGAGCTGCCGCTCGATCACCCGCTTGATCTCCTCTTGTTGGGCGGCTCGCGCCGCCTCGCGCTGGTCGGCGGCGTCCTGGGCGCGCTGACTGGCCAGCGCCCGATCCTCGCGCGCCTGGTCGCGGCGGGCGACGAAGTAGGCGATCACGGCGGCCACCAGGAAGACGATCGCGGGGACCACATAGGCGCTGTTCAGCAGGAACGAGGGCAGGATGATATGCAGAAGGCCCAGGGCGAGGTGATCGAAGCCCTTCCAGGTGAACGCGGCGGGATGCGTGACGAGCGCCCAGAGGTTCGGCAGGATCGAGATGATGTAGGCCCAGACCGCCGCGCCCTTGCCGAGAATTTGCTTGCGCAGCCACTGGACCACCGCCGGACGCGGGTAATCGCTGCGCAGATAGACGCTGGCGTACAGGCCATCGGAACTATGAGTGAGGATGCTGTCTGACGCGCGCATAACCGCCCTCCATGTCGCCTGTTTGTTCGCGGCTATTGACAAGACCAACGCCCATCTGCGTGTATTGTGCTGGTTAAGCGTTTATTTGGTGAAACCGCGGCGTGTTGAGTGCGCAGCAGGCCCTCCCTACCATCCATCGGCCACGAGCGCTCACTTGCCTGCGCGCATAGACAGTATAGATACCGCTCCTGTGCTGGTACATGTAGAGGGGTTATAGAGTTCTCGTAGTCTTTGTCTGACTGGAGAGCGGACGTGGTGGAGCTGGCCCGGCGCTCCCCTGTCACCGTGGTGTGGGTGAAGGTGTGGTCATGGATGAGCATTCGGCGCTCCAGCGGGACGCCGAGACGACGCGCGAGACGGCACGCGCGGCGGGGGCCTTCGGGCGGACGTTGCGCGCTTTGCGTCTGCGCGAAGACCTGACCCAGGAGGAGCTAGCCGAGCGTCTGGGCGTCTCCGCGATTTCGCTGAGCAACTGGGAGCGCGGGGTCAGCCGCCCCTACGCCGTCAACCGCCGCCGCGCGCTAGCCTACTTTGGCCTCAGCGCCGCGCAATGGGCCGCCCTCGAATCGCTCCACGACGCGCCAGCCTCCACTGCGCCGCCCGACTCCGGGCCCGCCTGCTGGATGACACCGCTGGCGCTAAATCCTTTCTTCACCGGTCGCGAGGAAACCCTGGAGCGGCTGCGCGCGGCGCTGCTGGCCGAGCGACGGACGGCGCTGACCCAGGCGCGTGCGCTGAGCGGGCTGGGCGGCATCGGCAAGACGCAGGTGGCGCTGACCTATGCCTGGCGCTATCGCGAGAGCTATCGCCAGACCTTCTGGGTGCGCGCCGAGTCGCTCCAGCTCCTGCTGGCCGACTATGCGACCATCGCTGGACTGCTCCTGCTTCCGCAGGCGGGACAGGACCAGATCACCACGGCGCGGGCAGTCACGCGCTGGCTGGAGGCGCACGACGGGTGGCTGTTGATCCTGGACAACGCCGACTCTCTGCCACAGATCGAAGAGTATGTGCCACGCGGCTCCGGCCACACGCTCATCACGACCCGCGCGCAGGCGCTGGGGCCGCTGGCAGGCATGCTCTCACTTGATGCGCTGCCGGAGGACGAGGGCGCCGCGCTGATCTTGCGGCGGGCGAAGCTGCTGGCGGTGGATGAGCCGCTGGCCAGCGCCCCCGCCGACTGGCAGACAGCGGCCCGCGCCATCGCTGGAGTGATGGGCGGGTTGCCGCTGGCCCTCGACCAGGCGGGCGCCTATATCGAGGAGTGTGGCTGCCCGCTAGAGGACTACCTCGCCCTGATTCGTGGCCACCTCTACGACGCGCTCAGTCGGCGCGGGCGCTTCTCCAGCCAGTATCCGCACTCGGTTGTGATGACGCTGGGCATGGCGCTGGAGCGGATCGAGCGCGAGCATCCTGACGCCGCGCGGCTCCTGCTGCTGTATGCCTTTCTCCATCCAGACGCCCTGCCCACGCGGATGCTGGCGGAGGGCGCGGCGGCGCTGGAAGAGCCATTGCGCGGGCTGGCGCTCAACCCCTTCCTGCTGGATGAGGCGCTGGAGGCGCTGGGCGACTTCGCGCTGGTGCGGCGTGACGCCGCGAGCGGGCGCGTCACTATGCACCGCCTGACACAGGTCGTCGTGCGCGGCCTGGTTCGCGAGCGTGAGCCGTCAAACTACACCACGATGATTGAGACGGTCGCGCGAACGCTGGCCCAGGCATTCCCCGATCCTGATAATGTGCTGCTGTGGCCGCGCTGCCAGGCGTGGCTGCCGCATGTTGAGCAGGTAGCGGATCTGGTGGCGGGCGGCGAGCTGGCCTCACCCGCCGCATGCGAGGCGCTGGCGCGAGCAGGCGCCTATCTGGAGACAATGGGGCAACTGCTGGGCGCCGAGCGCTCTCTACGCCTGGCAGAGACCTGCGGGCCGAACGCGCCAGCGCGGGTTCACCCGGAACTGGGCATCGTGCTGCATCACCTGGGGCGCAATGAGGAGGCCGAGGCGCTGTTACGAGCGGCGGTAGAGCGGTTGGAGGCGCGCGACGGCCCCGACGCGGCGAGTCTGCTGCCAACGCTCTTCCAGCTTGGTACGCTCTACGTCGATGTCTATCGCTGCGATGAGGCCATCGCGACGCTGACGCGCGCTGTGACGATTGCGCGGGTCCAGCCGGGCGTGAGCGCCTTCTGGCTGGGCAATACGCTCAACACGCTGGCCCACGCCTACCTGCGCCTCGGCGACCTGTCCAACGCCAGCGCCTGGTTCGCCGAGGCCGAACAATGCTGGCTGACCGCGCTGGGGCCAGAGCATCCCTACGTCGCCTCGATCCTGAACAGCCGAGGCGTCGTCGCGACTCGCCAGGAACGCTACCGCGAGGCTGAGTCGCTGATCCTCCAGGCGCTGGTGATCCGCGAGCGGATCGAGCCGCCACACCACTCAGTCGCCTACAGTCTGTATTCGCTGGGGCAGCTCTACAGCGCGCAGGGCGATCTGGCGCGGGCCGAGCGCGCTTACCGTCGGGCGCTGGAGGCGCGCGAGCGGTTGCTGGAGGAAGGACATCACGAGATCGCGCTGAGCCGTCAGGCGCTCGCCGATACGCTGGCGGCGCGCGGCCAGCATGCCGCTGCGCTCCCGCTGATGGCCTCGGCATTGGAGATCCGCCGCGAGCGGCTGGGCGACGATCACCCAGAGACCCGCCAGAGCATCGCGGCGTATGCGCGACTGCTGCGGGCGCTGGGCCGCGACCGCGAGGCGCGCTGGCTCGACGAGGAGCAGACGCCAGACGCCGATGATCCCGACGCCCACACCCGCGAGCGCGCCTGATCCGCCTCTGCCAATTTCCCCAGATCTCAGGCGCCATCCATGCTTCCATCCCTGGTTGCCGATCTCTGGCGCAGCGCGCAGAATTGGCGGGTAGGTACGGCATCTGACCGCTTCTTGCCCTCTTTCACCCTCACTTCAGGAGGCTGCCATGAACCGCGCGCTCACCCTCACCGTCGAGGCCAAAGTCCTCGGCCAGTCACGCCCCGCCATCGCGCCGTGGGAGCTGGCGCTGACCGCCCCCGCCGCCGAGGATGGCGCCACGCGCGTGCGCGACCTGCTCGCCACCGTCGTCGCCGCCGAAGTCGCGGGGTTTCGCGAGCGGCAAGATCAGCGCCGCCTGACGCGCGTGCTGCTGCCAGAGGAAATCGCGCGCGGGGCCGAGCGCGGCAAGATCGACGCGGGCGGCCACGACCCACAACCAGTGAACACCGC